>NZ_LCWL01000095.1:0-72397 GCF_001441695.1 Alishewanella sp. WH16-1
CACTTTTTTGCAATTGAAAACGGCATCAAGCTGTAAGCTGAGCTTGTTTTAGTCCGCTGAGACAGTATAATGAGCGGCTATTTAACGACAGTGAGTCAGGTCGTTGGTAATTTTACAGGGGCATAGTTCCAATTGGTAGAACAGCGGTCTCCAAAACCGATGGTTGGGGGTTCGAATCCCTCTGCCCCTGCCAATTCCTGATATGACAAATCTTAATTCAACTCAATATTTACTGTTACAGCAACTCGGTATCAAGCCATTGCAACCGAAGCAAGGTTTTTTCGCTATGCCGGAAATGACTCTGCCATCAGCTGCTGAACGCTTGAGTGGCCAGCTACTTGCTGATCTGGAAACCTGTCTGACGCTGACCTCTTTGCAAGGTTACCGCATAGCGGCGCAACATAATGCGTTTAGCGTGCAGCAGCAACAATTACTGCTCGATCCCCAGTTCCAATTTACTCCTCAACAAAAACGTGCGCTCTGGACACTGCTGGGTGATTATATCAATGACTGAGATCCGCCCGTTAGAGCCTAAACAGATAGCCGAGCTTTATCTGATTGAACAAGCTGCCAATCCTTATCCCTGGTCAGAGAAGGTATTCGCCTCTTGCTTTGGCGAGCGCTATTTTAGTTTTGGTATCTATCTGCAAGAACAATTACAGGGTTTCTATTTTGGCCAGCATATCGCTGTCGAAGCGCAACTATTTAATATCTGTGTGCGGGCAGATGCGCAAGGGCAGGGGCTGGGGGCTCAGTTACTGCAGCATTTTATCGCTCAGTGCCAGCAACGTCAGGTGCTGGATGCCTGGCTCGAAGTGCGTGAATCAGCAAAGCATGCCATTCAGTTGTATCAAAAGTATGGTTTTATTGAAACCGGCCGCCGCGCCAACTATTACGTTAATGCCGCAGGTCGTGAAGCCGCCGTTTTAATGGCATTACCGCTGTAACATCTGCTTGCTGTTCAAGATGCTGTGAGTGAGCCGTTACGGCTGCTATAATAGCCGGCATTTACCAATACAGCTGCGACAAAAGTTCTCAGCGCTATTAGTTACGGAAATTATGACCAATCAAGCCTTTATTGCGGAAGTCGACAGCCGCAGAACCTTCGCTATTATCTCGCACCCGGATGCCGGTAAGACCACTATCACCGAAAAGGTGTTGTTATTCGGGCAACTTATTCAAAAAGCCGGTACCGTTAAAGGCAAAAAATCCGGCCAGTATGCCACCTCAGACTGGATGGAGATGGAAAAAGAGCGGGGCATCTCGGTTACCACCTCAGTGATGCAGTTTCCTTATAAAGACTGTCTGGTTAACCTGCTGGACACCCCCGGTCACGAGGATTTCTCGGAAGATACCTACCGCACCCTGACCGCCGTAGACTCTTGCTTAATGGTAATCGACGGCGCCAAAGGTGTTGAAGATCGGACCATCAAGCTGATGGAAGTTACCCGGCTACGCGATACACCTATTCTGACCTTTATGAATAAAATGGACCGGGATATCCGCGATCCGGTTGATTTGCTCGATGAAGTGGAAAGCGTATTGAAAATCGCCTGCGCCCCTATTACCTGGCCTATTGGTTCGGGTAAGGAATTTAAGGGCGTTTACCATATCCTGCGCGATGAGGTGATTTTTTATAAGTCGGGTTTTGGCCATACCATTCAGGATGTCGATATCATCAAAGGTATTGATAACCCTGAGCTGGATCAACGTCTTGGCTATTTCGCGCAACAATTGCGGGACGAAATGGAGCTGGTGCAGGGCGCCAGTCATGAATTTGACCGCGAGTTATTTTTAAAAGGCGAGTTAACACCGGTATTCTTCGGTACGGCGCTGGGTAACTTTGGTGTCGATCATATGCTGGATGGACTGACTGACTGGGCTCCTGCACCCCAGGCGCGTGAAACCACCAGTCGTAAGGTTGAGCCAACAGAGAGTGGCTTTAGCGGTTTTGTATTTAAGATCCAGGCGAATATGGATCCGAAGCACCGTGACCGTGTCGCCTTCCTGCGTATCGTGTCGGGCAAGTATGAAAAAGGTATGAAAGTACGGCACGTCCGTATTGGCAAAGATATTTTGATACCGCAGGCTTTAACCTTCCTCGCCGGCGATCGCGAGCATCTGGAAGAGGCCTATCCCGGTGACATTATCGGTTTGCATAACCATGGTACGATCAAAATTGGTGACACCTTTACCACTGGCGAAGATATGCAGTTTACCGGTATCCCGAACTTTGCACCGGAATTGTTCCGCCGAATCCGGTTGCGTGATCCGCTGAAACAAAAGCAATTATTAAAAGGCCTGGTACAGCTGTCAGAAGAAGGCGCAGTGCAGGTGTTTCGGCCACTGGACAATAACGATCTGATTGTGGGTGCCGTTGGCGTACTGCAGTTTGACGTGGTCGTGCATCGCTTAAAATCAGAATATAACGTTGATGCCTTGTACGAGAGTGTCAACGTCAGCACGGCGCGCTGGGTTTATTGCGATGATGCCAAAGCGCTGCAGGAATTCCAGAACAAAGCCAGCACTAACCTGGCGCTGGATGGTGGCGATAACCTGACCTATATTGCACCGACCATGGTTAACCTTAACCTGGCGATGGAGCGTTATCCGAAGATCAAATTCTTCAAAACCCGTGAACACTAACAGGTTAAGTAATGAATATTAAACAGCTTTTAGCCAATAAAACTCAGGACGCCTTTATTAAGTTAGGCTTGCCAGCTGAGACCAATCCGGCGGTGACGCAAAGCACTAGGCCGGAATTTGGTGACTACCAGATCAATGGCGCGATGAGCGCCGCCAAACAGTTAAAAACCAACCCTCGCCAGCTGGCTGAGCAACTGGTTGCCTTGTTAGCGCTGGATGATCTGGCCAGCAAGGTTGAGATCGCGGGCCCTGGTTTTATCAATGTGACCTTAAAGCCCGAATGGCTGGCCGGTGAATTAGCCCATTCCGCCAGTGATGCCCGCTTGGGCGTCAGCGCCAATCCGCAGCCACAAACCGTAGTGGTGGATTACTCGGCACCAAACCTGGCGAAGGAAATGCACGTTGGTCATTTGCGCTCGACCATTATCGGTGATGCCGTGGTTCGTACCCTGGAGTTCTGGGGTGATAAGGTGATCCGGCAAAACCATATGGGGGATTGGGGCACCCAGTTCGGGATGCTGATTGCGCATCTGGAAGATAAGCTGGCTGAGGGCGTGGATCTGGAAAGCGTCGCGCTCGCCGATCTGGAGGACTTCTACCGTCAGGCAAAAAAGCGTTTTGATGATGAAGCCGGCTTTGCCGATAAATCCCGTGACTATGTGGTGAAACTGCAAAGCGGGGATGCACATTGTCAAAAACTGTGGCAACTCTTTATCGATACCTCGGTTAAGCACAGTAATGAAGTCTATCAGAAGCTAAATGTGACGCTGACCGATGCCGATATCAAACCGGAAAGCGCCTACAACCCGATGCTACAGCCGATTGTTGATCAACTGGTTGCAGCTGGTATTGCGGTTGAGGATCAGGGCGCCTTGGTGGTGTTTTTAAGTGAGCTGGCCGATAAAGAAGGCAAGCCATCACCCTTTATCATTCAGAAAACCGGCGGTGGTTTCCTGTATGCCACTACTGATTTAGCTGCGTGTCAGTATCGTAGCCATCAGCTGGCGGCGGACCGGATTATTATCTTTACCGATGCCCGCCAGGCGCTGCACTTTAAACAGGTTGAACTGACGGCCCGTAAAGCTGGTTTACTGCGTGCCGACACCGCTTATGATCATTGCCCCTTTGGTACCATGATGGGCGAAGATGGTAAGCCATTTAAAACCCGTACCGGCGGCACTGTTAAGCTGGCTGAACTGTTGGAAGAGGCCGTAGTGCGGGCGGATGCGGTGGTGCGGGAAAAATCCAGCGAGCTGTCGGAGCAGGAGATCGCCGAGATCGCGCGTAAAGTGGGGATTGGTGCGGTAAAATTTGCTGATCTGTCGAAGAACCGCACCAGTGACTATATCTTTAGCTGGGATGCGATGCTGGCTTTTGAAGGCGCCACGGCGCCTTATCTGCAATACGCGTACACTCGGGTGCGCAGCATTTTGCGTAAAGCTGAGGTTGCAGACAGCTTCCAAGCGCCTATCGTACTGACCGCGGAGCAGGAAAGGCTGCTGGCGGTGAAAATCCTGCGCTTTGAAGAAACGCTGCAGCAGGTGATGAAGGATGCCCAGCCGAATTTACTTTGTAGCTACCTGTACGAGCTGGCCAGTTTGTTTATGACCTTCTATGAAGCCTGCCCAATCCTGAAAGATGGTGTTGATCCTGCTGAGCGGGATAGCCGTTTAATGCTCAGTATTATCAGTGCCCGCCTGCTGGCCAAGGGTTTGGATCTGCTGGGTATTGAGGTGATGGAGCGTATGTAACATGAAAATTGATGATATCCGCCGTAGTTACACCAAAGATAAGCTGGATGCGGATAATTTAGCCGCTGATCCGATAGTGCAATTTGAACAATGGCTAAAAGATGCGATTGCTGCTGAATTGCCGGATCCGACGGCAATGTGTGTCGCGACGGTGGATGCATCAGGCCAGCCGTCGCAACGGCTGGTGCTGTTAAAAGACGTCAACAGCAGTGGTTTTACCTTTTATACTAACCTTGGTAGCCGCAAAGCCTCTGAGCTGGCGGTTAATCCGAAGGTCAGTCTGCACTTTCCCTGGCATCCACTGGAGCGCCAGGTGATTGTTTACGGCACCGCCGAGCGCGTACCCAGCAGTCAGGTGGTAAAATATTTTCTGTCACGACCCAAAGAAAGTCAGCTGGCGGCCTGGGCCTCAGAGCAAAGCCGGCCGATTTCGACCCGGCATGCCCTGATGCAAAAGTTTGCCGAGATCAAACATAAGTTTGCGCATGGCGAAGTGCCTTTGCCCTCGTTTTGGGGCGGTTTTTTGGTGAAGCCGTCGAAAATAGAATTCTGGCAGGGGGGCGAACACCGCTTACACGATCGCTTTATGTATCAGCGTCAGGCCGATGGCAGCTGGCAAATCGAGCGGCTGTGTCCTTAATTAAGCCATGGCCTCATTTAGCTCTGCAACAATTAATCCAAGCCGCCTGCCATCAGGCGGCTTGGCGCTTTTTGATACCCACTGTCACCTCGACTTACCACAATTGGCACCACAGCAGCAGGAGCATTGGCAGCAGGCACAGCTGGTCGGTGTCAGAGCACTGCTGATCCCGGCGGTTTCAGCTGCAGCCTGGCCTGACTTACTGCAATTACGCGCCACAGAACCGGCCTGGCAAATTGCGCTGGGGATACATCCCTGGTGGGCGGCGCAGCATAGCTTGCAGCAGGTGACACAGCTGGCTGACTTACTGGAACAGCACCGCGGGCAGGTAGCTGCAGTAGGTGAAATTGGCCTTGATTTTGCGCTCGATAGTGACACCTTCGAGCTGCAGCAGCAGCTATTTAGTGCCCAACTGACGTTGGCTAACCGTCTGGATCTGCCGGTGATCCTGCATCATCGCAAAAGTCAGGTGCAGCTGCTGGCGGAGTTAAAACGGCAACGTTTTACCGCTGGTGGCATCCTGCATGCATTTTCAGGCAGCTATGCGCAGGGGATGGCCTTTATCGAGCAGGGTTTTAAACTGGGTATTGGAGGCACTATCACTTACGAGCGCGCCGAGAAAACCCGCAAAGCAGTATCAAAGCTGCCGCTTGCGGCCTTAGTGTTAGAGACGGATGCACCGGCAATGCCGCTGTCTGGCTTTCAGGGGCAAATTAATACGCCGGCGCAGTTACTGCGGGTGTTTGCAGCTTTATGCAGTTTACGCTCTGAACCCGCAGCTGTCATTGCGTCACAATTGTGGCAAAACAGTTTGGCGGCGTTAAAACTTCAGAGGTGTGGCCGATTGGCCTGATAGCGTTCAGCAAAATGGTAGAAGCTGCGCTTTATCAGCATCCCAATGGCGGCAGTCAGTAAAAATAAACCCAGCATTTGCTGCATTAACTGTTGCCAGAAATCATAGCCTGGAAACAGGCTTTTATCATGCAACATACTAATCTTGATATACCCCAGCAACTGCTCGCCGACCCTGATTTCCTCCACCATAGGTACCAGCGGTAACGATTGCTCGGGGCTGTACATCAGCCGGGCCGGGGTATTGGCCTCCGACCAACTAAGGCGAACACCATTTGCATCGTACACCACCACATCATGTAAAAACGGGTTTTCCGCGATTTGAGCGGTGAGTTGAATTAAGCCATCGAGTTGATCATTTTCCAGCAAGTAACCGGCGGTATGCGACAAGGCGGTCAGAGTTTCTCGCATTAATAGTTGATTTTGTTGTTGTAAAACCAGCTGTCCCTCGGCGCGGGCACTACTCCAGCTATGCAGGATAAACCAGATCCCCAGCACGGCGAGTGCTAACTGCAATAGTGTAATAACACTTGAAGAACGATAAGTGGATAGGCTATGGTGCTGCATAATCTTCATCTGCAAAGTTTAATGCCAGGCGCAATTGGCGCTAGGATGCCATGCCCTCTTCACTAAGTACAGGATCGAAATTGAATCAGATATCGCAAGCTATTCCGTTCGCGGAGCTGTCGCCCGTTGCATTAGTACAGGCCTATCAGGGGTGTTGCCAGCTTAGCTGGCAGCAGGGTCAGTTTAATGCAGTGAGCCAGGCGGCTAAGCCAGAATTGCCGGTTTTGCTATGTTTTGGTGCCCACTTTAGCTGGTCACTGCTAACCACGCTGGCACAGGCGCTGGCATTACCCGATGGGGTCGTTAAACTGAGTTTGCTACAGCCTGTGCCGCAATTGTCGCCAGCCCTGCGTTTGCATTTACCGGACGGTATGGTGCCACCGCAAGCCCTGTTAAATCGCTTAGCACTGGATTACGATTGCCAACTGGTTTATCTCAGGCAGCAACCCAGCTTGCGCCAGCCGGGGCTGCTGGTAATGGATATGGATTCTACTGCTATTGAAATTGAATGTATCGATGAGATCGCTAAGTTAGCAGGGGTTGGCGAACAGGTCGCTGCTATTACTGCCCGTGCGATGAACGGTGAGCTGGATTTTGCGCAAAGCCTGTTGGCCCGGGTGCAAACCTTAGCCGGTGCCCCGGAGTCGGTGTTAAGTGATGTACTAAAGCAATTGCCGCTGATGCCTGGTTTGACTGACTTGGTCGCGGTGTTACAACAGCATCACTGGCAGGTTGCCATTGCCTCCGGTGGTTTTACTTATTTTACCGAGGCTCTTAAACAGCGACTGCAGCTTAGCGCTACTTTTGCCAATCAGTTAGAAATTGTCGATGGCAAGTTAACCGGCCGGGTACTCGGAAATATTGTCGATGCGAAACGCAAAGCTGAGGTAGTCAGTGAGCTGGCGCAATGTTATCAGATCGCACCGTCGCAGACGGTAGCGATCGGTGATGGCGCAAACGACCTGCCTATGCTGGCCGAGGCTGCACTCGGCGTCGCCTTCCATGCCAAACCCAAGGTGCAGGCGGCAGCGAAGGCGGCGATTACTACAGGTTCATTATTACAGTTGCTGTATCTACTGGATTGTCCGTGAGTTTGTTACAACAATCATTGTATCTGGCACTACCAGAATATCGGCTACATCTGCGGCAGTTGCAGCCGGTTGGCAAACTTATCGCGCCGGTACTCTATCTGCATGGGGCAGTAGAAAACGGCCGTATTTTTTATAGTCAGAGTGGTAAGGGGCTGGGTTGTTTCTTAGCTGAGCAGGGCTTTATTGGCTATGCCGCGGACTTTGCCGGGCGGGGATTATCCACCCCGCGCTTGTCAGAAGGCTTACAACAAAGCCAACAGCAAATGATTTGTCAGGATATTCCGGCGCTACTGAATTATGTTTATCAGCAGCATCAGCAAAAAATTATTTTGATTTGTCACTCCTGGGCCGGTGTGTTGGCTGCGGCCAGTCTGGCGCGTTTTCCCGAGCTAACCACTAAAGTCCTGGCAAAAGTCTGTTTTGGCAGCAAAAGAGTGATTAGTGTAAACAGTTTCGCCAGAAAGCTGAAAATCGATCTTTGCTGGAACCGTTTAGCACCCTGGCTGGGACAACGCTATGGCTATGTGCCGGCAAAACGCTGGCGTTTTGGCGCGGATGACGAGCCAATGCAATTCTTACTCGATACCGTACGCTGGATCCGCGGTGACCCCTTTGTCGATTGCAGTGATGGTTTTGATTATCACGCGGCATGTCAGCGCACTAACTGGCCACCCTTATGGCATTTCGCCGCAGAAAAAGATCAACTGTTGGGTCATCCACAGGATGTACGGGCTTTTATCGAGGAGGCTGCTCAGCAACAAGCACGCTTCACACTGTTGAGTCGCTCTGCTGGCTATCAGCACCCTTATGACCATATCACGATGTTAACCGCGCCACAGGCACGTAACGAGCATTTCGCTGAGTTGGCTAACTGGTTAAAGCGCTTGCCGTCTGCAGAATAGCCTGACGTTGTTGTTGCTGAGCCTGACTTTGAGAGGGCGCAAAGCGGTTGACAAACTCGGTCGAGATTTCTACACCATCGGCTACACCTTCGACATGCCAGAGTTCTTCTTCCAGCGATTTAGCTTTGTGGATCGCATAGACACTGATATAACCCAGCTCTTTGGCGATGTACTCCGAATCGAGTTTACCGGTACGGGTTAGAAAGAACCTAAAAGCAAACAATGTATGCTGCTCAATAGCGTCTACCGCAAACAGCTTTAACTCATCCGCAGTGGCAAACTCAAAGTTAAAATAGCTACTAAACTGGCGCTGGCCAGCCACCGTCGCAACCCGGATATAGAGTTCGTAAGCTTTAGGGGGATCCTGGCGTTTCATTTGTTTTAGCTGATTGGCAAGTTCATAATTGAGCGTATGTGCTTTGGTTAGCAACTCGAAACTAAGATTGTTCTGCTCTTCCTGCGCCAGTAAAAGCAGGCTGTGGAGCGGATTGGGCTGAGCACCCTGGCCAAGGACGTTAATGTCATGCCTCAAGCCTTTGCGATGCACAAAGATGGCGAAGTTAGACAGGGCCTTTAAATACATATTACGCAGCGCATCAGAAAGCCCCGGATATTTTGGCGTTTCCTCAGCTACGGTCAGTTTATTCTTATTACTTTGAATAAGTTGTTGAAAAAACTGCTTGCCCTCATGCATATCCGCTTTGGCAATCTTAAGATTCATAATGGTGCGGCTTTTACTTACCGCCATTATCTCGTAAGGTAATCTACTTAGCTGATGTTTAAGCGTGATTTTTTGTAAATCGGGAAGATCCAGCAACACAATATCGCCTTTTTGCAGATTAACCGGCTGCGAAGCCTCCAGTTGCAGGCCCCCAGAGGAAAAATCACGACTAAAAGCTGTCAGTGGCTCGCTATCTTGTTTTGTACGCACCAATACAGTGGTTTTATATAAGTAACGGGATTCAGCGCGTAAGTTGACGTAATGGATTGGGATGGCTTCGCAAAGTGTGCCGGGCGCAGCTTTGCTTAATCCAAACTTGTTTAATGCTGCCAACTTGGAAGTGTCGTAGGTGTGGCCGGTGTAACAATGCCGCTGCTCCGCCGAACTAATATCTGTCAGGACTGCAATATAATAAATAGGCTCCAGCATACCTCGCAGCAAAGGTGAGGTTTGCTGGACACCGTGTGAGCCAGGTAATGCGAATTCGCTCTGGCTATTTGTCGCGCTGGTTTTCTGCAGGCTCAGATGGAAGATGCGCCAACTCGGTTTACCTGCACCAAAACCAAAAAACATGGCCCTTAGCGAAGGCTCTGTGGCTAATTCACTGCTTAAGGCTGCATAGAAGTAGAGCTTGCCTTTGGCGGCATGAGTAAAACAGTACAAAATATCAGTGCGTTCGGCCAGAGGGCGGTTTAGCAAATGTTTTAAGCGGCGGGCTGAAAGTAGATGGCTGAGCACTGATTGTTGTTGCTCGTCCAGAAAGTAATGCCAACAGCCTTTATTATAATCACTGGTTAAACAAAAGCGACTGGCAACCTGCCCATCCAGGATGCTCAGATAAACCGGTAGACTATTGATACGGGGCAGATAGTATTGTTCGTAACCTTTGGTGATTACGGCATCTGTGGTGTTATCCAGATTAACTTTATAACGACGTTTGTTACCATTAATAAAGCTCTGCAAAAACTGGTTAAACTGCGGGTGTTGCTCGGGTGCCAGACGTTTCAGCCGCCAATAGGCATATTTGTCCTGCAGCTCTTTGCCGACCACCTGATAGTCCAGCCCCTCTGGCAAGTTAAGGGTAAACTCTTTTTCCAGGCCTTTTAGCACCAGATTAATTACATCACCGGGTTCGGCGACTTTATCTGCCGGGACTTTTAATTTACAGCCGGAGACAGACAAATCACTGGTAATGGCGGCATAACGTTCTGTTGCGGTGCGAACTTCTACCTCGATGCCAAAATTCATCCGCTCTTCAATCCGGCTGATATAATTGCCAAATTGCACAAACTTATTTGGCTGATGCTGTTCCGGCGTATCGGTCAACTCCGGTTGCGAGCTTGTGGATTCATCAGGTAAGCTCGGACCGCGTCTCAAACTGTCCAGCGTCGTGCGGATCCGCTCTTCGGTTTCTTTACGATGACGCACGCGAAAGTTATTTTCCGCATTCATCACTTCTTCGTATACACCTAACGTATACTGACCATAAGCTGCGATGCCATCCTCAAAAATTTGGCGGGCTTTATCGTCCAGATAATGGGTTTTTTCCCGAAACTCATATGGTTTAACTTCGCCGTCAACATGCCCTCGCAAGTCAATATAATAATTGCAGGGTTGTGCCAGCCTTTTCAGCTCCATTTTCAGTAGAAACTGCTTGGATTTCGGAATACCGGCGGTCAGACTGGCAAAGGTTTGCTCAAACTCAGCCGAGTGCAGCAGACCTTTCATCCGCTCGATAATACCAAAATAGGCTTTCAAGTCTGTTGACGTCATAGTTTGATGATTCAGTTGCCAATTAGATGGCAGCCTCTGGTTATAATAAGGTTAAGCTACGGTGTTCTAAAATGAAAAGCAATATCTGTGCCTTTTAGGGCGTGTTGACGTTTTCTGCTTAGATTTTGTTCGCACTGGCGGCGCTTTGATCGCGAAACGAGGAGCGCAGTTTAGTTATTCTAAATAAGTGACGAGTGCCAAAGAGCAAAGCGCCGCCAGCGCGAACCCTTCGGGCAGCGTTTGGCTGGCGTTTCTACTGCGTTATCGCTTGTTCATGTAGAATAACTACACATCACAAGCTCTGCCTTGTATAAACACCAGCCAAACGGCTGCAAAAACAAGCAGCAAACGTCAACACGCCCTAGATAACAGGAAAGTAAATGGCTAAAAATAAAACCGCCTATGTCTGCAATGAATGTGGGGCAGACTTTATGCGTTGGCAGGGGCAATGTACTGAATGTCAGGCCTGGAATAGTATTACCGAAGTGCGCTTAGGCGCAGTTAACAGTAAAAATGCCCGCTTCGAAGGCTATGCCGGGGCGGCAGTGGCTAAGGTCATGCGGCTTGATGAAGTCGATTTACAGGATGTGCCGCGTTTTAGCTCTGGTTTTGCTGAGTTTGATCGGGTGCTGGGAGGAGGTATTGTGCCGGGCTCTGCCGTTCTAATCGGTGGTCATCCTGGTGCAGGTAAAAGTACCTTACTGCTGCAAATTATGTGTGGTCTGGCGGCGCAAGGCGGCGCCCTGTATGTCACTGGCGAAGAGTCGTTGCAACAGGTGGCAATGCGGGCTCAGCGTTTAGCTTTACCCATGAGTGAACTGAAAATGCTGGCAGAGACTAATGTTGAAACGATCTGCCATCTGGCACAGCAAGAAAAGCCACGCATTATGGTAATTGATTCGATTCAGGTGATGCATTTGGCCGACATTCAATCCGCACCTGGCAGTGTGTCACAGGTGCGTGAAAGTGCGGCTTTTCTAACGCGCTTTGCCAAGCAGCATCAAATTGCCATTATCATGGTTGGCCACGTTACCAAAGATGGTTCGCTCGCCGGGCCCAAGGTTCTGGAGCATTGTATTGATTGCTCGGTGATGTTGGATGGTGATGCGGATAGTCGTTATCGCACCTTACGAGGTCATAAAAATCGCTTTGGCCCGGTGAATGAACTGGGCGTGTTTGCGATGACCGGTCAGGGCATGAAAGAAGTCAAAAATCCGTCGGCTATTTTTTTAACCCGCAGCAAAGAAGATCAATCCGGTAGTATTGTCATGGTGCTATGGGAAGGCACCCGGCCATTATTGGTAGAGATCCAGGGGTTGGTTGATTATTCACCGCTCAATAATCCGCGCCGGGTTACACTGGGGATGGAGCAAAACCGGATTGCTATGCTACTGGCCGTAATGCACCGGCATGCCGGTATTCAGATGGCCGATCAGGATGTCTTTGTGAACGTGGTGGGGGGGGTTAAGGTTAATGAAACCAGTGCCGATCTGGCAACCTTGCTGGCTTTAGTTTCAAGTTTCCGGGATAAGCCATTACCTAATGATTTGGTTGTCTTTGGTGAAGTGGGTCTGGCTGGCGAAATTCGTCCGGTCCCTAGTGGGCAGGAGCGATTGAAGGAAGCAGCTAAGCACGGATTTAAACGCGCCATTGTCCCAAGTGCGAACCAACCGAAAGAGGCGATTGCCGGAATGACGGTGATCGGTGTAACTAAGTTATCAGAAGCCTTAGAAGCCCTTTGATAAAGAGGCGCCCCTGCATAGCGCAGGGGCGATGATTTCTAGCGGAAACGCGCGTTTTGCGGGAAGTTGAGTAACAAGACTTGTTCGGTGTCTGTTTTTAATTTATCCAGACCCAGGCGGTCATAACTTTCCACCATAATTTCCAGCGCTTGTTCAACTAAGGGTGAGTCACGATAAAACTCAACTACATATTTGCCCCGATTAGCAGCAGCCAGGAAAGCACCACGGCGCATATAATAATCCGCTACTAATAGCTCATGACGAGCCAATTTATCTTTAATGGCTACCATGCGCTTTTTCGCATCATCGGCGTAGCGGCTTTGTGGATAGTTATTTAACAGGATCCGAAAGTCATCAAATGCCTGACGAGTACTCGCCAGATCACGGTCTGCGCGGTCAACGCCGAAGAACTCCTGAAAAGCGTTTTCGTCAGCTTTCAGGTTGGTCAGACCACGCATATAGTACACATAATCCAAATCCGGCTGATTGGGGTTTAGCCGGATAAAACGGTCAATACTGGCCAGCGCTTGTGGTAAGTCGCCTGACTGATGGTAGGCATAAATTAAATCGAGCTGGACCTGACGGGCAATAGGGCCAAATGGATAGCGACTTTCTACGGCTTTTAGCAGTTCAATGGCTCGGTTGTAGAGTCCGGCGTCCAGCACTTCTTTAGCTTGTTGATACTGGCCTTGCGCGGTTTGATTTGGGTTAATGGCTTCCTCTTTCGGTTTCCCGGCACAGGCAGATAAGGCAATTACGCACAAAGCGATTAAAATAAATTTTAGTTTCATGTAAAAATCCGTTACTACTTCGGCTAAATGGCTGTCTAGTCCGGCGTAAAATCGTTAAAATACCCGCTCAAGCGATTCTACCCCAGATATCGCGGGGTTGCACACAGGATAACTGCTTCCGTTATGACAAAACAGCTAAAACTTTCAGAAATCGTACCTGAGCATCTTTTCGGTAAGCGCTTAGATCAGGTTCTGGCCGAAATGTTCCCGGATTATTCACGTTCGCGGATAAAAGAGTGGATCCTGGCCAATAGTGTGCAGGTTAACGGGCAGGCCTGTGCGATTCCACGCCAGAAAATGCTGGGCGGTGAGCAGATCGAGATTCTGGCCGATATTCTGGAAGAAGAGCGTTTTGATGCTGAACCCATTGCACTGGATATTATTTTTGAAGATGAACATATTCTGGTAATTAATAAACCGGCTGGTCTGGTGGTGCATCCGGGAGCCGGTAATCAAGACGGTACTTTACTTAATGCGTTGCTACACCATTGCCCGGCTATTGCCGAGGTACCACGGGCGGGTATCGTACATCGTTTAGATAAAGATACGACCGGTCTGATGGTGATCGCGAAAACCATCCCGGCACAGACGCATTTAGTCGAGGCGATGCAAGCGCGGGAAATTACCCGGGAATATGAAGCGGTCTGTTACGGCACTATGACCGGTGGCGGTACTGTGAAACAACCGATTGGCCGGCATCAAACCAAAAGAACGCTAATGGCAGTCAATGAAAACGGCAAACCGGCAGTGACGCATTATCGGGTGATGGAGAAATACCGCGCTCATACCCGTTTGCGCCTGCGGCTGGAAACCGGTCGCACGCACCAGATCCGGGTGCATATGACCTTTATCAGTCACCCGCTGGTTGGTGATCCGGTATATGGCGGTCGGCCAAGACCGCCACGCCAGGCCGGTGAAGAGTTATTGCAGCTGCTGCGTAATTTTAAACGTCAGGCGTTGCACGCTGCTATGTTAAAGCTGGCGCATCCTATTACCGGCCAGTTACTGGAATGGCATGCACCCTTACCTGATGATTTAGTTGCCCTAAACGACGCCCTGCGAGCAGATACGCAGCAGCACGGTATGGACTTTGTGTAACCGATGATAGACGCTGCCAACACCACAGTATTGCTCTACCCCGATTGGCCGGCACCGGCTAATGTCAGAGCGGTAAGTTCGACTCGTTTGGGCGGGGTGTCAACAGCGAGCTTTTCTAGTCTTAATCTCGGGGCTCATGTCGGTGATGATCCCATAGCAGTCAATACCAACCGGCAGCGCTTTGCTGAACTGGCGACACTGCCGGCGATACCGTTTTGGCTGAACCAGGTGCATGGTACCCGGGTGTTGCAATTACCTACGGCTGCACAGACTGATTTAACCGCTGATGCCAGTTACAGCCGGCAAGCGGCACAGGTGTGTCTGGTGATGACCGCCGATTGCTTACCACTGCTGATTTGCAATCTTGCCGGCACTGAAGTCGCGGCGGTACATGCAGGCTGGCGTGGTTTAGCTGCCGGTGTGATAGAACAAACGCTGGCTTGTTTTCAGTCACCTGCTGCTGAATTGCTGGTTTGGCTGGGGCCAGCAATAGGCCCTACGGCGTTTGAAGTGGGTAGCGAAGTGCGGGCCGTATTTGTGGCACAAAACCCGCTGGCGTCAGGTGCCTTTGTGGCGTTAAGCGCCGAAAAATATTTAGCGGATCTCTATCAGCTCGCCCGACTCCGATTACAGCAGAGTGGTATTACCGCCATTTATGGAGCTGAATATTGCACTTATAGCGATCAACAGCGTTTTTTCTCTTATCGGCGTGATGGCCAAACCGGCCGTCAGGCCAGTGCAATCTGGCTGCAGCCTTCACCTTAACGGCATTGGCTTGATACAAGTCAAATTTTTGACGTTTGCTGCTTGAATTTTCCACACTCCCACCCAATCTTAGCTAACATCATAGTTAAGGTATCAGCGGGAGCCTGCCAATGCGTCTAGATAAATTTACCAGTAAATTCCAGGAAGCCATTGCCGATGCGCAATCGCTGGCGCTGGGTCGCGATCAACAATTTATTGAGCCAGTGCATATTATGTTTGCCTTACTAAATCAGGAAGGCGGCACAGTGCGCGAGCTGTTGAACAAGCTGGCCATCAACTTTAATGAACTGCGTTCTAAAGTAAGTCAGGCAATAGAGCGTCTGCCCCGGGTGGAGGGTGATGCCGGTAGCTTGCAGCTGTCTGCTGCAACAGCTCAATTGTTGCAGCAGTGCGATAAGCTGGCACAAAAGCGTAAAGATCAGTTTATTTCCAGTGAGTTATTTGTGCTGGCGGCTACCGAGGATAAATCTGAATTAGGCCGCATTTTACAGTTACTGGGCGTGACGAAAGATAAGGTCAGCGCTGCGATCGAGCAACTGCGTGCCGGTCAGAAAGTGGAAGATGCGAATGCTGAAGATACCCGCCAGGCGTTGACCAAATATACCATTGATCTGACCGCCCGCGCCGAGTCCGGCAAGCTGGATCCGGTGATCGGCCGAGACGAAGAAATTCGTCGTTGTGTTCAGGTGCTGCAGCGGCGTACCAAAAATAACCCGGTACTAATTGGTGAGCCTGGTGTGGGTAAAACAGCGATTGTCGAGGGTTTAGCGCAGCGCATTGTGAACAAAGAAGTCCCGGAAGGTTTAAAAGACAAGCGGGTTCTCTCACTGGATATGGGCGCGCTGCTGGCTGGCGCTAAATATCGCGGTGAATTTGAAGAACGCTTAAAAGCCGTGCTGAATGAAGTAGCCAAAGAAGAAGGCCAGATCATTCTGTTTATTGATGAAATTCATACCATGGTCGGTGCCGGCAAGGCCGATGGTGCCATGGACGCTGGTAATATGTTAAAGCCGGCACTAGCGCGCGGTGAACTGCACTGTTTGGGCGCCACTACGCTGGATGAATATCGCAAATATATTGAGAAAGATGCGGCGCTGGAGCGTCGTTTCCAAAAAGTGCTGGTAGAAGAGCCGAGTGTCGAGGACACCATTGCCATCCTGCGTGGTTTAAAAGAGCGTTACGAACTGCACCATTCGGTAGAAATTACTGACCCGGCGATTGTGGCGGCAGCAACGCTGTCACATCGTTATGTCAGTGACCGGCAACTACCCGATAAAGCTATCGATTTGATTGACGAAGCGGCTTCCAGTATCCGGATGCAAATGGATTCCAAACCGGAGGAGCTAGATCGCTTAGAGCGCCGGATTATCCAGCTAAAGCTGGAAGACAATGCGTTGGCGAAAGAAACCGATGATGCCAGTAAAAAACGCCGCGACACCATCCGTGAACAAATCGATGAGCTGGAGCAGCGTTATAACGAACTGGATGAAGTCTGGGAGTCGGAAAAGGCTGCGTTACAAGGCACGCAAAATATTAAAGCCGAATTGGAGCAGGCGAGACTGGATCTGGAAGTGGCCAGACGCGCCAGCGATCTGCAGCGGATGTCGGAACTACAGTATGGTCGTATCCCTGAGCTGGAGAAAAAACTGGATCTCGCCTCGCAAGCCGAGATGCAGGAAATGACCTTGCTGCGGCATAAGGTGACTGATCAGGAAATTGCCGATGTGTTATCAAAGGCCACCGGTATTCCGGTCAATAAAATGCTGGAAGGCGAACGCGATAAATTATTACGGATGGAAGATGCGCTACACGCTAAAGTTGTCGGACAGCAGGAGGCGGTAAGTGCGGTTGCGAACGCTATTCGCCGTTCCCGTGCCGGGCTGGCCGATCCGAACAAACCCATTGGCTCCTTCCTATTCCTGGGGCCCACAGGGGTCGGTAAAACCGAGTTGACCAAGGCGCTGGCGCAATTCTTATTTGATAGCCCGGATGCGATGGTGCGGATCGATATGTCCGAGTTTATGGAGAAACATGCGGTCTCACGGCTAGTGGGTGCGCCTCCGGGCTACGTTGGCTATGAGGAGGGCGGTTATCTGACCGAGGCGGTAAGGCGGAAACCTTATTCTGTGATCTTGCTGGATGAGGTGGAGAAAGCGCACCCGGATGTGTTTAATATTCTGCTACAGGTACTGGATGATGGCCGGCTGACTGATGGCCAGGGCCGCACCGTCGATTTCAAAAATGCGGTGATTATTATGACATCGAATCTTGGCTCCGATTTGATTCAGGAACACTATCGTGAGTTTAGCTATACCGAGATGAAAGAGATGTTGATGGGCGTGCTGAGTAAACAGTTCCGGCCAGAGTTTCTAAACCGGCTGGACGAAGCAGTGGTATTTCACCCGCTGGATGATCGGCAAATTAAACAGATCGCCTCGATTCAGCTGGCGCGGCTGGAGCAACGTTTACAGCAGCGTGATTACCAGTTGTCGGTAAGTGATGCGGCACTGGAAAAACTGGCTGAGGTAGGTTTCGATCCATTGTATGGTGCCAGACCATTAAAACGGGCGATTCAGCAACATCTGGAAAACCCGCTGGCGCAGGCCTTGTTGCAAGGCGAGATCTTACCTGGTTCTACTGTGGTAATAGACCACAACGGCCAGCAGTTCACGGTAACCAGCCGGAATTAATTGCGCTCCGGAAACTTCCGGAGCGAAATAAACTTAACGATTAAGGCGCTGCAGGACAGCGCCTTTTTATTTCAAAATTTGCCAACAGGATTTGCTGCTCACGCTCTTCGTTAGTCAACAATCTTAGCTCTTCACTGTTTGCTTCTTTGGTAAACAGCTCCTGACTGCTTTGCAGTAGCGTTAACTGGTCTCGCGCTTGTTGACAAAGCGTTGGATCAAGTGCTACCGCTGCTGCCTGCTCAGCATTAACGGTACCCGCCGTTAATGCAGGGGCTGATGCCGCCTGGCTGGTACGAATTGTCACTAATTGATATTCGCCCTGAGCCGGTGGCTGTTGGCTGAAATGCACTACACCCTTAGCATCTTGCCAACTGTAAACCGTTTGCGCAGCAACACTCAGGCTAAGAACTGAAAAGATGCTACCAATTAAGATTTGCCTCACTTTTGCCATGGTTCTATCCATGCTATGTTATGTCCCTTATAATCAGTGTAATCGTTTTTTCAGAAGTTGCCTTATGACAGATTTAAAAAACAGTGAAACCAGCCCACATAAGGGCATATATCTGCTTCCTAACCTGTTAACGACTGCAGGTTTATTTTCTGGCTTTTTTGCTATCGTATCATCAATGAACGGTCGCTTTGAAGCCGCAGCGGTCGCCATTTTTATTGCGATGATTTTTGATGGTCTTGACGGCCGGGTGGCGCGCTTAACCAATACCCAAAGTGAATTTGGTGCTCAGTATGACAGTATGTCAGATTTACTGGCTTTTGGTGTCGCCCCTGCCTTGGTGGCTTATAACTGGGCTCTGGCCGATTTAGGTAAGTTTGGTTGGTTAGCGGCCTTTATCTATGTTGCTTGTGCCGCTTTGCGTCTGGCGCGCTTTAATGCCAATCTGAGTGTTACCGACGGTCGGTTTTTTCAGGGGTTGGCCAGCCCTGCTGCCGCTGCGCTGGTCGCGGGTATGGTCTGGAACGGTGCCGCCTTCGAAATCGATGGCGATAAATATGGTTACTTAGTTGGCTTACTGACTATTACTGCAGGCTTTTTAATGGTGAGTAATTTCCGTTATAACTCATTTAAAAACCTGAACTGGCGTGACCGGGTGTCATTCCTGACTATTTTGCTGGTGGTATTAATTTTTGTCGTTATTGCGGCACGACCGGCACAAATGCTGTTTATTATCTTTCTGGCCTACGCTTGCTCCGGTCCTATCACGACGTTTCGCAGTGTGCGCAAACTTAAACTCGAACATGTGGTGGGGGATTCTGAAGATGCAGACTTTCTGGATGACGCTGAACCGAAAAAGCCCGCCGCGCAAGAATCTACGGAGTCAGAGCCGAAAAACTGATCCCGGAAGCTGGTTGGTCGCGTAAGGCGCTTTTCGTGTTACGCCCTTGATAATAGGTTTGCTTTCCCCAATCATTGGGGAAAGCTTCAATCAGTAAGGAATCATCTTGAGCTCCAGCATTTCTCAACGTTTGGCTGCACTGCAGCAAGCCGGCCAGCAACACAGTATCAAAGGTATAAAACGCGGTATAGAGCGCGAGACGCTGCGCGTTAATCAGGATGGTTCGCTGGCTCAAACGCCACATCCGGTGGCCCTTGGCTCTGCGTTGACCCATCCCTGGATTACTACTGATTTTTCGGAGTCTTTACTGGAGTTTATTACTCCAGCCAGTGCCGACTTAGAGCTTACCTTGGCACAACTGACTGATATTCATCGTTTTACGCTAAAAAAATTGCAGCTGGAGCGACTCTGGCCGGCTAGTATGCCGTGTTATATCACCGATCAACACCAGATCCCGCTGGCGCAATACGGCACATCTAATGTCGGAAAAATGAAAACGCTGTATCGTCAGGGTTTAAAGAACCGCTATGGCAGTATGATGCAGGCGATCAGTGGCGTCCATTTTAACTTCTCGCTGCCGCAGAGCTTCTGGCAGGCTTATCAGCCGTTAGTTGGCGATAACGGCAGCCTACAGGATTTTGTGTCTGAACAGTATCTGGCGTTAATTCGTAACTATAAGCGTTATGCCTGGCTGATCGTGTATCTGTTTGGCGCTTCACCAGCCATGTGTCAGTCATTCCTTGAGGGGCGTCAATCGCGCTATTCTTTCCAGAAGCTGGGGAAGGGAACGCTCTATCTGCCTTATGCGACCTCACTGCGAATGAGTGATCTGGGTTATACCAACAGTGCACAATCCAGTTTAAACATCACTTACAACAGCCTGCCGGAATATATTGCCGGTTTGCACGCCGCCGTAACCCAGCCGTCTTCAGAGTATCAAAATATTGGCGTAAAAGTGGACGGTGAGTTTCAGCAGTTAAATAGTAATGTGCTGCAAATTGAAAACGAGTTTTACTCGACTATCCGTCCAAAGCGTACTACGGAATCGGGCGAGCGTCCTACCTGTGCATTATCAAAACGCGGGGTTGAGTATATTGAAGTTCGCGCCCTGGATGTGAATCCGTTTAGTAGTATTGGCATTACGGCTGAGCAAATGCGTTTTCTGGATATTTTTCTGGTCTATTGTTTACTTGAGCAAAGTCCGGACTTATCAGCCCGTGAGCAGCAAGTGACCGAACAAAATCTGAAAAAGGTGGTGACAGATGGTCGGCGTCATAATTTGGAGCTAATCCAGGATGGTCAGCCACGACTGATGCAAGATTGGGCCGAGCAACTATTCGCTGACATGATGCCAATAGCTAAATGGTTGGATGAGGTTTATCAGAGTGACCGCTATCAGGCGGCAATGCGTCAGTATTATTTAAGCTTGCTCGATCCGGCGCAAACCCCGTCTGGCAAAATCCTCAATCATTTGCTTAGTAGCCGGCAGGACAATGGCCACTATATGCGTGAGCTGGCGGAAACTTATCGCGCGCAACTGTTAGCCGAAAGCTATCAGGTTTATACCGAGGAAGATTTCGTCAGCGCTGCCATTACATCGCTGACCAAGCAGCAGCAAATTGAAGCGGCGGACACCTTGAGCTTTGAACAGTATCTTGCTGAATATTTTGCTGAAGTTCCAGCCTGTACTCAGGCCTGAGTGGCTTAGCCGGATAAAAAAACGGCTACCAGAGGTAGCCGTGAAGGAGAATCCAGGGAAAACAAAAACTTGGTTTGCATCCATGCATACTGTTAGAATCTGACTGATGCCTATAGTTCAAAAAAAGTTTAAAAAAAATAACTCTTTGATTCTGCTAAGCTTGTTAGTGCTGCTTAGCGGCTGCGCGACGCCGCCGCCGCAAAACAAAAGTAATATCTGCGAAATTTTCGGTGAAAATCGCGCCTGGTATAAGGCAACGGCCAATGCCAGTGAAAAATGGGGCATGCCAATCGCAGTGCCGATCAGCTTTATGTATCAGGAAAGCGGCTTTAAGCATAATGCTAAGCCGCCGATGCGCTACTTCCTTGGCTTTATTCCTTATGGCCGCGGCAGCTCTGCTTATGGCTACTCGCAAGCCAAAACACCAACCTGGGACGATTATGTCAAGGATACCGGCCGCTTCTTTGCCAGTCGCAGCAATTTTGCTGACGCAGTAGACTTTATCGGTTGGTATATAGATAAAACCCATCAGGTGAATAAAGTTGCCAAAGACGATGCTTACCGGCTTTACCTGAACTATCACGAGGGGTGGGGCGGCTATCGGCGCGGTACTTACCGCAGTAAAAGCTGGTTACAGAATACGGCCAGGCGGGTTGATGATCGCGCCAAAACTTATCAACAGCAGCTACAAGGCTGTGAGAAAGACTTAAAACGTGGCTGGTTAAGCCGTCTGCTGTTCGGTTGAGACGCTTTAAGGCAATACCAGCCGCACCGTTTTAATCATATTATCCTGCACATCCAGAATTTCCAGTTGAAAGCCGGCAATTTTGACACTCATTGAACCTTGCGGGATTTCTTCCAGGTGCTCTAATAACAAACCATTCAGGGTTTTCGGACCATCGGTAGGGAAATCGAGCTGCATTTGCCGGTTCAGATCACGCAGGTTAATACTGCCATCAATCAGATAAGAACCGTCGGGCTGCTGCAGAATATCTTCGTGCTTATCTTCAATCACGTCAGTGGTAAATTCGCCTACCACTTCTTCCAGAATATCCTCCAGGGTGACCAGCCCCTGAATATCACCATACTCATCTACCACTAAACCAATCCGTTCTTTGGTACTCTGAAATTTTAACAGTTGGGTATTTAGCGGCGTACCTTCCGGGATATAATAAATTTCATGTACTGAGCGCAGCAGGCTGGCTTTGGTAAATTGTTCTTTTAACAGCAGGCGCACCAGATCTCGCGGATGCACAAAGCCAATCGCATCATCCATGCTATCCCGGTACAGTAATACCCGGCTATGCTGAGCATTCGCCAGCTGACGCACGATATCTTTCCAATCATCGTTAACGTCGATACCGGTGATCTCATTACGCGGCGTCATAATATCTTCAACCTTAACATTTTCTAAATCCAGCACGCCGACCAGCATACTCTGGTGCTGTTCTGGGATCAGGGCACCGGCCTCGTGTACCACAGTCTTGAGTTCTTCTGCACTCAGGCTATGTCCTTGATGTTTTTCCGGACTCACTCCCATCATGGCCAGCAAACCGTTTGTTATCCAGTTGATGAACCAAACCAGCGGGTAGAAGGTTTTCAGCAGTGGTTTGAGTATGGCTGAACTGGGGAAGGCAACCCGTTCAGGGTGCAGTGCGGCCAGGGTTTTCGGAGTCACTTCGCCAAATACCAGAATCACCAGCGTTAGAATGATGGTTGCAATGGCAATACCTGCATCACCATATAAACGCATGCCGATAATAGTCGCAATCGCTGACGCGGCGATATTAACCAGATTATTACCAATCAGGATCAAACCAATTAACCGATCCGGGCGTTCTAACAATTCCGATACGCGCTTTGCACCTTGATGCTGCTCATTTGCAAGGTGCTTTAACCGGTAGCGATTAACCGACATCATGCCTGTTTCTGATCCTGAGAAATAGGCTGAGATAAACAGCAGTACTCCCAAAATAATAAAGAGGGTACTGGTTGAGATTGCGTCCAAACGTTAATTACCTTTATGGTCAAACATAAATTAAGTGGCAGTATCAAAATCTGCCGAGCAACACCTCTTTTACAAAGCGGCTGCCAAAATAAGCCAGGGTGAGCAACACGCTACCACTGATTGTCAGCGTAATAGCGGTTTTGCCACGCCAGCCAAGACGAGCATGTCCCCAGCTTAAAGCACCGAATAACACTAAAGCCAGTAAACTTAACAGGCTTTTATGATCTATCCAGTCTGTCATAAAGGGAATGCCACTGAGTAACGCCAGCGCTAACAGCAAGGTACCAGCCGCTAACAGACGAAACTGCAGATTTTCAGCCTGTAATAATGGCGGCAAAAAGCGACTGACACCAGAAAAGTTTTTCTGTTTCAACTTATAACTAATGTAAGACACTTGAATTGAATACAAGGTAGCCATAATCAGTACAACATAGGCCGTAAAGGCGATAGCGATATGGACTAACAAGCCAGCATTCTGCTCCAGATGCTGCAGCTGAACTGAAACCGGGAACAACAAACTGGCCAGTAAAATCAGCGCAGCGCAGCCATACGCCAGTGGTAATAGAAGCACCGCGGGTGAGCGCAGTGAGGTTAGCGTAACGGACAAGGTGAGTAACCAGCACACCAGCGAGCTGACATTAAGTAAACTGAAGTTTTGACCCTGCCCGGTGAAAATGCTGTCTACCAGCGCCAACATATGCAGTACCACTGCCGCAGTACCGGCACTGAACGTCAGTTTAAAATTCGGTCCTGCCGGGTGGAACAAACGCCAAAGCAGGGTAACCGTTGCAACCGTATAGGCAGTCAGGGCCAACGCGGGTAACAACCAAGGCATGCTTAACACTCCTGTGATGCAGTAAGTTGGCTATTGTATTGCAAGTTTCCGGCAAAGCCCAGCAGCAAGATGGCTTTGCGCAAAGGCTGACGCTGGCATCACAACGCGCTATAATCGGCATAATTACCGAATTGGATCTCCGCTATGTTTGAAAATCTGTCAGATCGTTTAAGCCGGACCCTGAAAAATATTAGTGGTCGTGGTCGTCTTACCGAAGACAATATTAAAGAAACGCTACGGGAAGTGCGGATGGCACTGCTCGAAGCTGACGTGGCATTGCCGGTTGTCAAAGACTTTATCAACCAGATCAAAGAGCGCTCTGTGGGTCTGGAGGTCAGCAAAAGTCTGACCCCAGGGCAGGAATTTCTAAAAATCGTCCGTAAAGCCCTGGAAGAAGCCATGGGCGAGGCGAATGAAGAGCTGGCTCTTAATACCCAACCGCCGGCGGTGATTCTGATGGCGGGTTTACAGGGGGCAGGTAAAACCACCTCTGTTGGTAAGCTGGCAAAGTTTCTGACCGAACGGAAAAAGAAAAAAGTGTTGGTGGTATCGGCTGACGTTTACCGGCCTGCTGCAATTAAACAATTGGAAACCCTGGCCAAAGCGGTCAATGTTGAGTTTTTCCCCAGCGACATCTCGCAGGCGCCGGTTGCTATTGTTAATGCTGCCATCACGCATGCCAAAACCCGGATGTTTGATGTGCTGCTGGTCGATACCGCCGGTCGTCTGCATGTCGACAGCGAGATGATGGATGAAATCAAGGCGCTGCATGCCGCGGTAAAGCCGATTGAAACCCTGTTCGTGGTCGATGCCATGACCGGTCAGGATGCGGCTAATACGGCCAAAGCCTTTAACGAAGCCCTGCCATTAACCGGGGTGATCTTAACCAAAGCCGATGGTGATGCCCGTGGTGGTGCCGCTTTATCTATCCGCCATATTACCGGCAAGCCAATTAAGTTTATCGGTACCGGTGAGAAAACTGACGCCTTAGAGCCGTTCCATCCGGATCGTATCGCCTCGCGCATTTTAGGTATGGGCGATGTGCTGAGCCTGATTGAAGAGCTTGAGCAGAAGGTCGATAAAGAAAAAACCGCGAAAATGGCGCAGAAGATGATGAAAGGCAAAGGCTTTTCATTGGAAGATTTTCGCGAGCAGCTGGTACAGATGCGTAGCATGGGCGGTATGATGTCACTGATGGACAAGCTGCCGGGGATGAAAAATCTGCCAGCAGGTGCTGCCAGCCAGTTAGATGAAAAGCAGTTTGTACGGATGGAAGCCATTATCAACTCGATGACGCCGAAAGAGCGGGAATTTCCGGACCTGCTAAAAGGCTCGCGCAAAAAACGGATAGCGGCCGGCTCCGGCACTCAGGTGCAGGAGATCAATCAGTTGCTGAAACAATTTACTCAAATGCAGAAAATGATGAAGCAAATGAGCGGCAAAGGCGGCTTGATGAAGATGATGCGCAGCATGGGCGGCAAGTTGCCTCCCGGTATGTTACCACCGCGCTGATCCTGGTGTGACGGGTTGCCAGGCCGCGAAATGCCTTGCATTCGCGGCAAAAATCCGTACAATGCAGCAGCCCTGCAGTCCGACTGCGGGCTTTGTTATTTTTTAAAACCTGAACGATTGAAATTAGAGGACGGTATGGTAACTATTCGTTTACAACGTGGTGGCGCGAAAAAGCGTCCATTTTACCAAGTTGTGGTAGCGGACAGCCGTTTTGCTCGTGATGGCCGTTTTATTGAGCGCGTGGGTTTCTTTAACCCAATCGCCAGCGGCACTGAAGAGAAACTGCGTCTGGACCTGGATCGCGTTGACCACTGGGTAGCACAAGGTGCTGCACTGAGTGATCGCGTGGCCACTCTGGTAAAAAACGCTAAGAAAGCAGCTGCTTAATTAGCAAGGCGTGTGGAGTTGTCACTGTTGAGTGAAAAAGATTTTGTAGTACTTGGCAAGTTTGGTGCGGTTTACGGCATCAATGGCTGGCTAAAAATTAACTCCTACACGGACATCCCGGAAGGGATTTTTGATTACACACCCTGGCAGGTCAAATTTCAGGGTAACTGGCAGACAGTAACAGTCAGCAGCTGGAAACGGCATAGTAATGGCTTAATCGCCAAACTGACTGACATTAATGTCCGGGAACAGGCGCAGGCCTATGTCAATGCTGAAATCGCGGTTGCTGCCAATGCCTTACCGGCGCTGGACGACGGCGAGTACTACTGGAAAGATCTGATGGATCTGAAAGTCGTGAATGAGCAAGGCTATGATCTGGGCGTGGTAACCGACTTAATGGAAACCGGCTCTAACGATGTGTTAGTGGTGAAAGCCAACCGGACTGACGCCTTTGGTAAGGGTGAGCGCTTAATTCCCTATCTTGATCAGACCGTGATCAAGCAGGTGGATTTAACCGCGAAGCAAATCACAGTAGATTGGGACCCGGCGTTTTAATGCAGGAACAACCAAGGTGGGTGGGCGTTGTCTCACTGTTTCCGGAGATGTTTCAGGCGATTACGCAATACGGTGTAACTGGTCGGGCGGTAAAGCAGGGCATTATTCAGCTGCAGTGTTTTAACCCGCGGGATTTCACCACGGACAAACACCGGACTGTTGATGACCGGCCTTATGGCGGCGGCCCCGGTATGCTGATGATGGTGCAGCCACTGACCGATGCCATTCGCGCGGCGAAAGCCACAGCGGGAGGTAAGGTGCATACGGTTTATTTGTCGCCGCAAGGCCGCAAATTAGACCAGCAAGGTGTGGTTGAACTGGCAAAACATCCGAAACTGCTCCTGGTAGCAGGCCGTTACGAAGGAATTGACGAGCGCGTGATCGAAACCGAAATTGACGAAGAATGGTCAATCGGTGATTACGTACTAAGTGGGGGCGAGTTGCCGGCAATGGTATTAATTGATGCTGTGTCGCGACTGGTACCCGGGGTTTTGGGACATGATTTATCTGCTGAGCAGGATTCGTTTGCAGCCGGCTTGTTGGATTGTCCACATTATACCCGCCCTGAGGTGTTAGCAGACAAACAGGTACCCGCCGTATTGCTGAGTGGGCACCATGAAGAAATTAGACGCTGGCGTCTGAAACAGGCTCTCGGTAGAACCTGGTTAAGACGGCCGGATATGTTAAATTCCCTGGCTCTGACTAAGGAGCAACGCAAATTACTGGCAGAATTCCAACAGGAATACCAGGCGTTGCAGCAGCAAGCAAGATAGTTAACTCCAGGTAAAGTGAGATTGTTATGAGCAAAGTTAGCCAAAACATCATCAAGCAACTTGAACAGGAACAACTGAAAAAAGACGTTCCTGCATTCGCTCCAGGTGACACTGTAGTGGTTCAGGTTAAAGTTAAAGAAGGTGACAAAACCCGTTTACAGGCCTACGAAGGCGTTGTTATCGCCAAGCGTAACCGTGGTCTGCACTCTGCGTTCACCGTACGTAAAATCTCTAATGGCGAAGGTGTTGAGCGTGTATTCCAGACGCACAGCCCGCTGGTAGACAGCATCACCGTTAAACGTCGTGGTGCCGTTCGCCGTGCTAAGCTTTACTACTTACGCGATCGTTCAGGTAAATCAGCGCGTATCCGCGAAAAGCTTAACTAAGCTGTTAAGGGCCGGCACTATGCCGGCCCTGTTTTTTTATGGCAGAACTGACTGCTAAAGCACCGCTAAATCCCACTCAGTTGCAACAACTGGAACTTCGGTTGGAGCAGATCCTGCTACGCCGTTTTGGCGAGCTGACGGAGCAGCAACTTTTAAGCCTGCTGAATTTAAAACCTCTTACTACCATTCAAGACAGCCAGTTTGCGCTGTTCCAACGCCATTTTGTGCTGTATCACTTGCTGTACCGACTGGCAGAGCGTTGGGCGTTAAGCAGTACCGCTTATCTGGATATTGGCCTGGCACGAATTAAAATTGCACCCTGGCAAGACCATCTGCCGCTGCCTACCGACAGCAAGGCTGCTTATTATGCCGACTGGCAAAACTATTGGCGGATGACGCCGGTGGCATTAAGTAAGCGACTGGCGAGCTTCTGGCAGTATTATCAGCAGCGCCATGGCGTTAGCAGTAGCGTGATCCAGCTCAACGATGATGAGGCGTTACAGCTGCTACAACTGGATTGGCCCTGCAGCCTTAGCGAGCTGAAAAAGGCCTTTCGGCGTTTATCGCTAAAACATCATCCGGATCGAGGCGGTGATAAAACCACCTTTGTCCGTATCTCGCTGGCCTATCAAAAAATCTTACAACGTTTATAACCCTTTTCGCTGTTAATTATCTGAATTCGCTATTCTGTCAGGTTAACTGTAAAGATAAGTGTGCATTTTGTTTTTCTGGCTAAAGCTAGGGATTTCCTTATTTTTGTTGACCTACAGGGTTGACCTGATAGCCATCTATCCGTACACTCCAGTCTATTGTAATTTTATAGATACGTGCTGTATAAATAAGTTTACGGATTTGAGTTGGGTTTTGAACAGCTTACTTAGCACAGAGGGCGGAAGATAACGCTTTTTTGCGTCAGCAGGCGGCACAAGCCCAGACTCTTGCCTATGCTTAGTCTCCGCAGCACTGCAAAGGAGCTCAATCGTGTCCATGATCGTCGATGACCTGCGTATCGTAGCGCAGAAACCCTTAAGTTCGCCGGCTGTATTAAAACGGGTATTGCCGTTATCGGAGCAAGGCGCGGACTTTGTTGCCAAAGCCCGCGCTGATATCGCCAATATTATTCACGGCCGTGACAAACGTCTGTTAGTGGTAACTGGCCCGTGTTCAATCCATGATCCGGTCGCCGCCATTGACTATGCCAATAAGTTAAAAGCACTGCAGTTAGCCTATCAGGACAGTTTGTATATCGTGATGCGGGTATACTTTGAAAAGCCCCGTACCACAGTCGGCTGGAAAGGCTTTATTAACGATCCCCACCTGGATGACTCTTTCGATTTAGAGACCGGCTTAACCTGGGGCAGAGAGCTGTTATTGAAAATGGTCGAGCTGGAATTGCCGGTGGCGACCGAAGCCTTGGATCCGATCAGCCCGCAGTATATGTCGGATCTGATTAGCTGGGCGGCAATTGGTGCCCGCACTGTGGAGTCGCAAACTCACCGTGAAATGGCCAGCGGTTTATCCATGCCGGTTGGTTTTAAAAATGGTACTGATGGTAGCCTAAGCGTTGCGCTTAATGCCCTGCAATCGGCTGCCAGCGGTCATACCTTTTTCGGCATTAATCAAAAAGGTGAGGTCAGCCTGATCCAAACTGCCGGTAATCCGGATGGGCATATTATTCTGCGAGGTGGCGCCAAACCTAATTATGATGCCGCCAGCATTGAGGCTGCGTTGGCGCAATTGGATAAACTCAAACTACCGCACGGCATTGTCGTAGACTGTAGCCATGGCAATTCCAATAAGGACCATAACCGGCAACCACAGGTGGCACAAGAGGTGTTGGCACAGCGTTTAGCCGGCAATGAGGCCATTATCGGTATTATGCTGGAAAGCCACTTACAGGCCGGGCGGCAGGATATCGTTAATGGCAAAGCTGAAAAATACGGTGTCTCAGTCACGGATGCCTGTATTGACTGGTCAACAACCGCAGATTTACTGGACAGTTTAGCGCAACAAATGCGGCAACTGGCGGCGGTGGCCTGAGGTGAAGCCCAGTGATGTAGCTACAGCGGCATTACAGCCGCTGCGAGAGCAAATTGATCAGCTGGATAGTGAGCTCGTCGAGCTATTGGCGCGCCGGGCCAGAGTCACCGCCCAGGTTGGGCAGGTGAAGCAACAATATGCATTGCCGGTCTATGTACCGGAGCGGGAGCAGGCATTACTTGCCGCCAGACGACAGCAAGCGCTGGCGCAAGGCGTCTCGCCGGAATTGGTTGAGGACTTATTACGCCGGGTGATGCGCGAGTCTTATGCCACCCAGGATCAGCACTTTGTCTGTTGCCGGCCCAGTGGCGGCAAGGTGGTGGTGGTCGGCGGCGCCGGGGCCTTAGGCAATCGTTTTGTCAGCTTATTTCAACGCTCCGGCTATCAGGTGGCAATACTGGAACCTCAGGACTGGCCGCAGGCGGCCCAGTTATGTCAGGATGCCGCCCTGGTATTACTGGCGGTACCTATTACGCTGACCGAGCAGGTGATTGCGCAGTTACCGACGCTGCCTGCACAGTGCGTACTGGCCGATTTAACCAGCATTAAGGCTCGGCCGCTGCAAGCGATGCTGGCGCAGCATAGCGGGCCTGTCGTTGGCTTACATCCGATGTTTGGTCCGGATATCAATAACCTGATTAAGCAAGTCGTCGTAGTCTGCGACGGCCGGCAGCCGGAAGATTATCAGTGGTTATTAAAGCAACTGGTGATCTGGGGCGCGGAGCTGACGACTAAGGCCGCGGATGAGCATGATAGCGCCATGCAACTGATCCAGGCGATGCGGCATTTTTCCTCTTTGGTCTATGGTGTGCATTTGGCCGAAGAGCAGGCCGATTTAAATGAGCTGTTGGCACTCAGTTCACCGATTTACCGGCTGGAGCTGGCGATGGTGGGGCGCTTGTTTGCACAGAACGCTGAACTTTATGCCGATATTATGTTGTCATCGGCTGATGTGACGGCGCTGCTGCAGCGTTATCAGCAGCGTTTTACTCAGCTGCTGGGCTTGTTGGCAGCGCAGGACAAAGCCGGTTTAATGGCGGAATTTGCCAAGGGCCAGCAGTTCTTCGGCGAGCTGGCGCAGCAATTTCTGCAGGAAAGTAAGCAATTACTGCAAAAAGCAGCAGACGGGCGCAGTTAGCGCCCGAATTTACTGGCGCTACTTACCCAACTGATAGAAATCATAAATCACCTGCCAGGCTTGCTCCGGGCTGTCGACATACTGAATCAGTTCCAGGTCCTGCGGGCTAATCAGTCCCTCTTCTGCCAGCATCTCGAAATTGATCAAACGTTGCCAGAAAGCTTTATCGTACAGGATCACCGGTACCCGTTCGGCTTTTTTGGTTTGGATTAGGGTAAGGGTTTCAAATAACTCATCTAGCGTACCAAAGCCACCCGGAAAGGCCACCAGCGCCCGCGCCCGTTGCAGGAAATGCATTTTGCGAATGGCAAAATAATGAAACTGGAAACAGAATTCCGGGGTGATATAGGGGTTAGGATGCTGCTCTTTTGGCAGCACAATATTTAAGCCGATGCTCTTGCCGTTCGCATCCATCGCGCCGCGGTTGGCCGCTTCCATAATCCCCGGGCCACCACCGCTGATAATAGTCAGCGCGCAGTGCGGATGCTGGCAACTATGACCGGTCACCAGACGTGAAAACTCCTGCGATGCCGCATAATAACGGCTGTTCTTCAGATCCCGCTCCGCTTGCGTCAGTGCATGGATAGCGGCAGGGGAGTCCGGGTTTGCCGCATAATGCTGCTTCACTTCTGCGAGTTGTTGCTCGGCCTGAGCTGGGGACAAAAAGCGCGCACTACCGAACACGACTATAGTGGCATTGATCTGATGTTGATCCAGCACCAGTTGCGGTTTCAGATATTCCAGTTGTAAGCGCACATGCCGCAGCTCGTCCTGCATTAAAAAACCGGTATCGGCAAAGGCCAGTTTGTAGGAGTCATGGTCCTGCAGTTGCGAGATAGCGTCTAATGATTCCTGGGCCGTGGCAAAATGGCGTTTATATAAAGCATTGCTTTCGGTCATGACAAGATCCCCTTTATTACTACTTTTTTGATACAAAACAGCTAAGGCGTTGTAAAGTTGGGTTATAACATAGAAAAGCAAGAAGGAAGGCTATGCTATCAGATATTTTAATTGGTCTGGGTGCGCTCGGGTTAATCCTGCTGGGCATGGACTGGCTGAGTAAGGGGCTAAAAGCTGCAGCCGGTCGGGCCCTGATGCATTTTCTGGAGCGCAGCACCCAAAAATCCTGGCAGGGTTTGCTCTTTGGCACGGCCACCACCGTCGCTGTGCAATCCTCAACCGTGATTACTGTTACCACCATCGGCTTTGTCAATGCTGGTATCTTGTCGCTGCAAAATGCTGCTTTTGTCATTTATGGCAGTAATGTCGGGACCTCTCTGACCGGTTGGTTTGTCGCTTTAGTCGGCATGCAATTTAAAATTGAAGCGCTGGCGATGCCGCTGATTGGCGCGGGGGCCTTATTAAAACTATTCGCAAAATCGGCTCGGCGACAAGGTTTTGGCGAGGCATTGGTGGGCTTCGGTTTGTTTTTCCTGGGGCTGGCTTACTTAAAAGACAGTTTCGATACCGTCTTTGTCGATATCGAGTTTTCCCTGCTCAGCGAGCTTGGTGTCTGGGGCTTGTTACTCGGGGTGTTAATTGGCACCTTGCTGACCGTGGTGATGCAGGCTTCAATTGCTGTACTGGCGCTGGTTATTACTGCGACCTCAACTGGGGTTATTCCGTTGTCAGTAGCGGCTGCCTTTGTGATAGGGGCAAATTTAGGTACTACCTCCACCGCCATTATCTCGACCTTAGCTGCGACGGCAAAAGCCAAGCGATTAGCCATGCTACATGTGATCTTTAACCTGGTAACCGGTATCGCCGCTATCATTATCCTGACACCCTTGCTGTGGTTTATCAGCCTGCTACAGAACGCGCTGTTTCACGACCCTAATCCGGCGCTTAGCTTGGCGCTGTTTCATACCTTATTTAATATTTTAGGCGTGCTTCTGATGTGGCCGCTGACCAGCAGGTTGGTATTGTTTTTAAATAGCCGCTTTCGGGCACAAAAAGCCGGCCAACTACGGGTGTTGGATGCTTCCAGCCTGAGTATTCCGGCAGTGGCCATTAAGACCCTGAGTATGGAGAGTTTAAGGGTAGGGCAATTGATAAGCGGTCAGGCGTTGCTGTTAAGTCAGGGTAAAACATTATCAAGCCAGAGTATTGAGCAGATCCGGCAGCTACAAAGTGAGATCAGTCACTATTTAACCTTGTTGGGCAAAAGCCAGCTGGCAGAGCAGGAATCGCACGCGCTAAACGAACTAATCAAAAATCAGCTAAGGTTAGAAATGACATTACAGTTACTACCTGAGTTAGCAGAGCAAGCCGAGCGCGATCCGCAAGCCTTTGTGCCAGAACAGGCTTTATGGCAACAACTCAGTTCGGCACATTGGCCGGATGCTGCCCAGCTGATCCGTAGCTGTTATCGTGATTTGATGCGGCAACGGCAAAAATTGAAAGATCAGTTATACCTACTGGTGTTGACCGAACGTTTAAGTAATGACTCTGGCGGCGATCAGCTGTTGCGTTTTGCCGAGCTGCGTCGTTTTAACCAACAATTAACCCGGGCTATGCTGGCACTTGCCAAATTGCATGGACCCCAACAAGCACCGCAAACTAGCGCGGTGAACCATGAGGAAATTAACCATGCCAGTTAATGCCAGTTTAACCTTTATCGGCGCCGCCAGGCAGGTCACCGGTTCCTGTTATCTGTTAAAGATGAATCAGCAACAGTTTTTACTCGATTGTGGCATGGTGCAGGGCGCGGATCAGGTCAGAGAATGGCACAAATTCCGCTTCCCGTTTAAACCAAAGGACATAGATGCCGTCATCCTGTCGCATGCGCATATTGATCATAGCGGCTTATTGCCTTTGCTGGTGGCGAAAGGCTTTGGCGGCAATATTTACTGTACTCCGGGCACCGCCGAACTGTTACCGGTGCTGTTAAAGGACTCAGTCAATCTGTATCTAAAAGATCTGGAATGGCAAAACCGCAAAGCCGCCCGAGCCGGCAAGAAAATCTATGAGCCGGTGATGTCGCTGCAGGATGCGGAGCGGGTGAGTGACTTAGTACAGGTGCTGGGCTATAACAAAAGAGCTTTCCCATTACAGGGCGTTGAACTGGAGTTTGCTGATGCCGGCCATATTCTGGGGTCGGCCATAGTGCAGCTCTGGCTAAAGGGTAAGCAGGCGATGAAAAAACTGGTGTTCTCCGGTGATCTGGGTAATCCCGCGACTGTACTGCTGCCGGCACCAACCGAGGTTGACCAGGCCGACATTGTGTTGATGGAAAGTACCTATGGTAATCGTAACCATCAACCGCTGGATAATACCATTGAAGAGTTTGCGACTGCGTTGGAGCAAGCCTATAACGATGGCGGTAATGTGTTTATTCCGGCCTTTGCCCTGGGACGCTCGCAGGAAATTCTGTATTACCTGGCACTATTGCACCGTCAGGGGCGGCTAAAGCAACGTTTGGTCTTTCTGGATAGCCCGATGGCGATTAGCATTACCCGGATCTATAGCGAGTATCTGCACCGACTTGAGCAAAGTGATTTGGACAAGATTGGTTATAAGAAAGGCATGACATTGGAGCAGTTGTTACCGATGCTGAAAGTGTCTGAAACCGTCGAAGACTCAATGGCAATCAACCGGGTGACTCATGGCGCTATTATTATCGCTGGCAGTGGTATGTGTAATGGCGGGCGCATCGTACACCATTTGAAACATAATTTATGGAAAAACACTAACCATCTCATCTTTGTTGGTTTTCAGGCCAGAGGCACGCTCGGCCGGCGTTTGGTGGATGGTGAAAAGCGGGTGAAAATTTTCGGGCAGGATACAGTGGTAAAAGCCAAATTGCATACCATTGGCGGCTTTTCTGCGCACGCCGGACAAACTGAGCTAGTGCGCTGGGCCACCGCCATTGGCGGTGCGCCCGAGTTCTATCTGGTGCATGGTGAACCTGAGGCACAGCAGGTGCTGCAAGAGGTGCTGGCTGAGGCGGGGATTCAGGCGCAGATCCCGGAGCAGGGCCAGCAGATCCTGTTCTGATACAGTGAGGGCAGCCTCTGGGCTGCCCTCGATCTTCTCTGTTAAGGCTTGGCTGTTCAGGCCTGGCTATGCAGACTTATGCCTGGATCTCGGTTGGCGTGACTTCGTCACTCGGGTAGCAGCCCAGCACTTTGACAAACTTGGTCAGATTGTTCAGCTCTTCCAGCGCGCGCGTCATGGCGTAGTCATTCAGATTGGCGCTGACATCGACATAAAACATCTCTTCCCACGGATTACCCGGAATAGGGCGTGACTCGAGTTTGCTCATACTGATGCCATGTTGTTTCAGTACCAGCAGCGCTTCAACCAAAGCACCGGGTTGCTGGCCGGTATACATAATAAAGGTGGTTTTGGCCGGGATCGCTTTTGCCACTTGCACCGGTTTACGGGCAACCACAATAAAGCGGCTGACGTTTTGTTTCTGATTCGCCAGCTCGCGGGTTAATACCTCCAGGCCATAGAGTTTGCCACCTTCTTCGCCGCCAATCGCGATAATAGTGGGGTCCTGTAAGGCTTTTACCTTGGCAAAGGCGGCGGATGAACTTTCACAGTATTCAATTTTAACGTTAGTCAGCCCCAGTAAGAACTGGCTACACTGGGCAATGACCTGCGGATGGGAGCAGACCTGGCGTACTTTGCTCAGGTCGGTACCAGGCAGGCCGAGCAAGCAGTGCTCGATCGGATGGGTTAACTCCCCGACTATCGATAAGCGGGTGTGCTGCAGTAAGTCATATACCTCGTTAATAGAACCGGATGAAGTATTTTCAATGGGCAGTACTGCATAGTCGGCATGGCCGGTTTCCACCGCTTTGACAATGTCATTAAAGCTGTCACAGCCCAGTTCAATAATCCGCTCGGCGCGACGGGTAAAGTATTTTTGCGTTGCCCAGTAGCTGTAAGAGCCCTGACCGCCGAGGAAGGCTACCCTTACCGCCGGGGTATGTTCACCATTTAGCTGGCCCTGCACCTTGGCTTGTTGCTGTAACACTGAGTCTTCGATAATGACATGATAAATTCGTGTCACATACTGCGCATCCAGTCCCAGCGGCTTACCTTGCTCAATCAGCGACAGTAATAATTCCTGTTCCCGCTTCTGATCGCGAATGGGCTTGTTCTGCGATAATTTCGCTTCGGCGACGGCCAATGCCAGTGCACGCCTTTTTGCCAGTAACCCCAATAACTGCTGATCGGTATCGCTGATCGCGGTTCTGATCTGATCTAATTCCATAACGGCCTCTGTGCTGATAACTACTAAAAACGACTCAAAAAAAAACCTCCCGGCTTGGGAGGTTTCTGCTTAACACGCGCGCACGGTCAGCTACCTCCTCGCTAAGGTGGTAAAGCTAAAAAAACCGAGCACAACTGATACTGTTTTCATATCAGCACCATAATCCGTCTGGATGGCCAAAGTCAAGGGGCCGGCAGCAACTGTTGCTGATATTTTTCCGGCCCCGGTAAAAAGGGTAGCGCTATCGCTGCTTGCCAGTAACGATGATCCGTCCGGTAAAAGGGCGACAGCGGGTGCCCGGATTGCCCGGCCGGAATCACCAGAATGCCGCTTTGCTCCTGGCCGGGAGCCACCACCATACGTTGCGATTGGCCAAAGGCCGCATGCTGTACCCGCGGCATATGGCTGTCGCCGGCCAGCGGCGTGGCCGGCATATTCAGCCAGCGGCCGAGCAGTGGTATGGCTGAAGCCAGCGGATGCTCGATCCGCGCACTGTTGCGTTTGCCCCAGTTGGCCTGCTGCAAACTGCCATACTGCTCCAGGATCTTCTGTTGGCTATCCCGAGCGGCGCTTAACAGCAGCTCCTGCCAGCTGCTATATGCCGCCGGTAAGGTATCCGGGCGCTGCTGTTGCCACAGCAGCCAAAACGGGGTTTCCATCGAATATTTTAGATCGCTGCTGCGGGCGCCGGCTTGCTCCAGTAATGCAGCGATGGGGGCAAAGGTCAGCTCCAGCATGCTAAGCCGGAATTGTCGCAGCAGGGTATAGCCAATTGCCTCGGGTGAGGCAGTATCAGCTGATTGGGCAATATGTTGCCTAAACTCGCTCAAACCTAACTGCGCCGCTAGTTCGACGCTCAGCTCGTTTAGCAAGAGCTGTTGCCAGCGTTGCAGTAATATTGCGCGGTGATCGAGCTGGATCTGATGTAGCGCCTGTTCATCAAACTGGCTGGCTTCACGCAGGCTATCCGCAATTTGCCGGCCGCGGGCCCCCAGATCATAGCCGCCATTACCCAGTAGTTGATAAGCTTCATCGCCAACGGTCCTGGCATTTGCTGACCATAAACGGCCTGAAGCAGGATTAAAGATATGGGGATAAGCGGAGGCAGCGATGCGCTCACGCCAGTAATTATCACCCTGATGCCAATACTGTGCAGTATCCCAATCTTGTAGTTTCCGCTCTGGGATTGGGCCAAATACTGTCCAGCCAATATTGCCACCGGCATCGGCTACCAGCAGATTCTGCGCCGGAATACCCATCTCAGGTGCAAGCGCGAGCGCTGCTGCAGCATTATCGGCGAGTTCCAGCTGGCGCAGCGTAAAATTAACGGCATAGGGTTCGTGCGCGACCCAACGCAGTGCATATGGCTGGTCGTCGGGAAAGGACACTAACGGGCCCCACTCAGTGTATTGTACGGTCAAGGTTTCAACCGGCGCATCTTTGACCAGAATCTGTTCCTGATAACGTCGCAGCGGCTGCCAACCGTCGACGCCAAGGTACTGTTGCTGATCGGCTGAGAGTTCGATCTTCACCAGGTCGTGCCAGTCGGCGGTAGTATTGGTAAAACCCCAGGCGATTTTGCCGTTGGAGCCGACCACTATCGCGGGTGTACCCGGTAAACTGAGGCCGGTTACTTGTCTGGTGGTGCCGTTATGTTGCCAATTTAATTGCACCTTGTACCAGATCCCCGGCACGCGTTGTGACAGGTGCATATCATCTGCCAGAATTGCTGCGCTATGCGAGGTAAGGCTGCCGGCGACGGCAAAGTTATTACTGCCCAGATCAGTCGCATCTTTTAGCGTACAATCCTGACAACTTTGTAGTTGCTGTAATGCTGTGGGATAAGGGCTATCCGGAACCGCTATGGCGTTGACCCGGCTTTGGTCGATCGCTGCTTGCCAATCACTACTGTGTTGTTGTAAAAAATGGTACCAGTCGGCTGGAAGCGCCGCCTGTAATTGGGTCATCGCATATTCATCGCGTCCGGCTTTGCCCTGTAAATCCAGATACATGCTGTAGATCACCAACAGGGTATCCGCCTCCAGCCAGGGCTCGGGTTGGCTCTGTAGCAGACTGTATTCGAACGGCGCTCGCGACAGACTGGCCAGACCCTCATTGACGCCCCGGCTGTATGCGGCCAGCAGTTGCAGCTCAGCGGTTGGCAGACTGGTGAGTAGTTGTTCGGCCCGGCGCCGGAATAAATGCTGCCGCTGTTGTTTGTCTTGAGGTAATGCCCGCGCACCGAATAAGGCCGCCAGTTCTCCTGCGGCATAACGGCGGCTCAAATCCATTTGAAAAAAACGCTCTTGGGCGTGAGCAAAACCCAGTGCGAAAGCCGCATCGGAACGCTCGGTGGCATAAATAGTCAGATAACCAAGCGCATCACGGCTTAAGCGGACAGGTTCAGCCACTGCGACCTGATAACGGCCATTATAGTTTGGTAAACTACCCTTAAGGTAAAAGTACAGACTGCCGCTGAGCAGAATAATTACCAGTAAAAGCAGCGCCAGTAGCCAGCTTAGTATTTTCATCTTATTGTTCCGCTGGTGTAAAATCAGAAGGTTAGCACAACAAAAGGAAAGCTCAATGTTAGTTAAAGTGCAAGTATGGGATTTGGCGGTACGGGTATTTCACTGGTCGCAGGTGGTTCTGCTGGCCGCGCTCTGGTACACCGGCAATGAAGGACTTATGGCACAACATCAGTTACTGGCCTACACCCTGGCTGCCTTGTTGATTGCCCGGATTTGCTGGGGGTTTTATGGCAGTGTGACCGCCCGCTTTAGTCACTTTGCGGCTTCACCACTAGCCGCGGTTCGTTATTTACGCAATCCGAAACCAGTACTCGGTCATAACCCGGCCGGCGGCTATATGATTTTTGCGCTGCTATCACTACTCAGTGTGCAAATTTTGAGCGGGCTGGCAACCTTTGACAACAGTTATATTAGCGACGGCCCCTTGGTGCGGCACTTAGCAGAAGATTGGGTGTCACTGGCATCAAAAATTCATAAACTGAATATTGATCTGATTTTGATTTGCGTCGCTGTGCATATATTGGCGGCAATCTGGCACAGTATCCGGCATGATAACGTAATTGGGGCCATGGTTACCGGGCGCAGTAAAGCCAGTGCTACTGCTAAAGCTCCATCTTTGCGTGCCAGCTGGAGTTATTTTGCGCTGGTGGCGGTGTTATTAACGGTGTTTTATCTCTGGCAAGGGGAAATGCTGTTGAAGTTTATTTAATGACGATTAAGCGGCGCTTTACAGATCAAGGGCAGCCATGGCTGCCCTTGATCTATTAATTAATCTGCTTTGTATTTATCGTGACACGCCTTACAGTTTCTGGCGAAATCCCCGAAGGCTTTGCGAATCTCTGCTTGCTCGGCAGTTTTCGCCGCTGCAAGCAGAGTTGCGGCATCTGCAGCCATCTTAGCACCGCGCTCCTGTACTTCTGGCAAATTATCCCAAATCGCCGGCTTAACATTACCACCGGCCTCTTTAGTGCCCGGAATGGTGAAGCTTTCCCAGGGTAATTGGCTCAGCAGAGCCAGTGCTTCGGCACGGCGCTGTACCCGCTCAGCATCGAAAGCAACATTACCGCGAATCATATCCTGAATATCGCCCATATTATGGCGAATCAATTGAAAACTGGCTTGACGGTAGTCAACGGCATCTTTGCCATCAGTAAAAGCGGTGGCAGCGATGGCAGGCATAACCAGCGTAAAACTTAGCAGGGAAGCAAACAGGGCTTTTTTCATTTGTATACTCTCTTCTGTTCGATTAACTTAGAACATTGTACAGTCAAACACCGCTTTCAGTGTACCTGACTGAGGCACTTTAGGTCACTATAACAGCAGCGAGCCCAATTGGTGAAGGATCTTACGCAGAATAAGGTTACCAGGATTAATTCACTGGGACTAAAGTTTTCAGCTCTGGTGTTTATGGCCGTTTTGCTGACAGGCTTGAGTATCACCCATTTTTTCACCAGTTACCAACAGCAAAGCTTACAACAGCAGCAACAGCAAAGTATTGCCCGTACGGCGGACAATTATCAGAAGCAATTTGAACGTTATCTGCTGTCACTGGAATTAAAAGCGTTGCGCGCGCAGCAAATTCTGCTGCGTCATTTAACCGAACGCCCTGTCGGTACGCTGCCGGTCAGTGAGGCGTTGCCAGTGAACGATGGCAGCTGGCGCCAGCGCGATGAGTGGTCTGGGGTCTTTTCACCGCAAGGGCGGCCAGCGAATAAAGCGCAACCCATTTTGCAGGCCAGTGCAATCGCCTGGCAGCAGATGATGCCGCTATTGCAGCAGGATTTTTCCAGTGTGTTTTTTATGGCAGCAGAGCAGTTTATTCGTGTGGCCCCTGCTGATTGGGTCATCCACGTAGACAAGCAGTTGCCGGTGACCACGAATCCGTTGTATCAGTTAGCGGCACCAGAGCAAAACCCCGAGCGAACCTTGCGGTGGAGCCCGATTTATTATGACCAGGTTTGGGAAAGCTGGATCGTTGCCGTGTTAGTTCCCATTTATCAGCAAAATGAATTTCTGGGAGTGTTAGGTTTAGCTATTAACCTGGCAGAGTTAACCGTTAACCGCTCCAATATCGGTCATTGGAGTCCGTTAAACCGCAGCCTGCTTCTGGATGAACATGGACAAGTATTGCAGCCTGGCGTTAAAGACTCCCAAGCAGCTATGTATGCTGTTTATCAGGGCGAACCTATTGCCGATCCGCAGTTGGCAGCTGTCGCCGCAGCCTTACCCGGCGGGGCCGACCGTCTTGCCGCCTTGGCGCCGGCTTATTTGTTAACCAGCATCCCGATTCCGAAACTGCAATGGACGCTGCTGTTATACCAGGATCGCGCACAGCTGTTGGCATCACAATATGACTTTCGTTTTCGCGCGATGTTGATGTCCGTTGCCATTGCGTTGTTGTTGACGCTGCTGCTGTTCGGCCTGATGCACCAGATTTTGTTACGCCGGTTAAAAAGGTTGGCTCAGGCTGTTGAGCGGTTGGGGCAGGGACAATTACCGGAACTTTTTCTGGACAATAAGGCGGATGAACTGGGGATGCTAAACCGGGCATTTCTGGGAATGTCACGGGAAATTAGTGAGCTGGTGCAAGGTTTAAATGCCCGTATTGCCGAAAAGGAGCGGGCTGAACTCCAGGCGAGAAAGTTAAGTAAGGCGGTCGCGTTTTCCAGTTCAGGTATCGCAATAACGAATCAGCATCTGGAAATTGAATATATCAATCCTTTTTTAGCTGAGATGTTGGCGCAACCTGCTGCAACTATCCATGGCTGTTCTTTGCTGAAATTGTTTGCCAATGATATGCAGCAACTCAGTACTGATATCAGCAAGACCTTGGAGCAGCGTCAGCATTGGCATGGTGATGTATTGCTGCAACCTGGTCGCCAGGCAGAACAGGGGCAATGGGTGTCATTGGCGATAGCACCAATCCGTGACGATAAAGGTTTACTCACGCATTATGTCGCATCGTTACAGGATATTTCCTTTATCAAACAGAGCCAGAAACAAATGGAGCAACTGGCTTATTATGATGCGCTAACCGGGCTGGCTAACCGCAGCTATTTCCGCGATCAGTTACGCAAGGCGATTTTGATGTCGCAGCGTGGTTATTTTAGTTTCGCGCTACTCTATTTCGATTTGGATGAATTTAAATTAATTAACGACACCCTGGGTCATGATGCGGGTGATGAGTTGCTGGTCGAGGTGGCACGGCGTTTAAAAGGCAGACTGCGGGATGATGACTTAATCGCCAGGCTGGGCGGGGACGAATTCGCGGTTATTCTCAGTGATATTAAGGATAAGGTACACGCCGGTACTATAGCGTCAGAGTTACAACAGGCGTTTTTAACACCCGTCAAACTGGGCCGGCAAGAAGTGGCGATTAGCGCGTCAATCGGTATTACCGTGGCGCCGGATGATGCTGTTGATGAAGAATTACTGCTAAAACACGCCGATTTAGCAATGTATGAAGCTAAGGCCCGCGGTAAGAACACTTACCGATTCTTCTCACAGGACTTAAATGATGCGGCGAATGAACGGTTGTTGATTGAAAGTCAGCTGCGGGAAGCGATCCGGGACCAGCAATTTTTACTTTATTACCAGCCAAAAATCGATCTCAGTGATGAAACCTTAATTGGTTATGAAGCCTTGATCCGCTGGCTGCTGCCGGATAATACGCTGGTTCCGCCTAACCGCTTTATCCACGTAGCAGAGAGTACCGGTCTGATTGTACCCATTGGTGAATGGATCATTCTGGAGGCTTGTCGTTTCCTGGCGCGACAGCATAGTCGTGGTTATGCGGTTAGTGTCTCAATTAATCTGTCGGTACGGCAATTTAACGACGAACAATTAACGGCAACGATTGAACGGATTATACAGCGTACCGGTGTCGATCCGGCCTATCTGGTGTTTGAAATTACTGAAAGTATGTTAATGGGGGACACCGATGCGGCTATTAAACAGCTAAATCAGTTAAAGCGTCTCGGCGTCTCTTTATCTATTGATGACTTTGGTACAGGCTATTCGTCGCTTAACTATTTAAAACGCTTTCCGGTTGATGAGCTGAAAATCGACCGCTCCTTTGTCAAAGATATTCCGGAAGATCAGAATGATATGGATATCGTGGCGGCTATTATCGCGATGGCGCAGAAGATGCAGCTACGGGTGGTAGCAGAGGGGGTTGAGTCTGAAGCGCAAGCCGAGTTTTTAAAGCAAAACGCCTGCTACCTGGTACAGGGTTACTATTTTAGTATGCCGCTGGCCGAGCAGGAGTTAAGTCATCTTACTTTTAGTATAAAAACGCAGGGGTAAACCCCGCTTCATTCAGGAAAATGTTATGACATCAGCTCGCCTGTCTTTGCTGAGTTTGGCGTTATTCGGCTGCTATAGTGCAGCCGGTAGCGCAGCTCAGACTACACCGCAGCTTGGGATCCGCGATAAAACACCGAATCTGGTTGCGCTGACCAATGCCACCGTGCAAACCGAACCGGGTAAAACCCTGACCGGTGCGACCATCCTGATCCGGGATGGCAAAATTGAGGCTGTTAACAGTAACGGTCGGGTGCCGGCTGGTTACCAACAGCGGGATCTTAGCGGTTACACCGTCTATGCGGGTTTTATAGACCCCTACACCCAGTACGGTGTGCCAAAAGCCGGTGAAGGCGAGGGCTTTAGTTTTGGCCGCCGTCCGGTCTATGAAAATGAACGCCGTGGTGGTAATGCTGCCAATGATGCCATCCATGCAGAGCAGCGCTGGGTCAGCGAATTCAAACCGGATAGCAAAGCGGCGGAAGAGTTTCTGAAGCAGGGCTTTACGGTGGTACAGAGCGCGCGCCAGGATGGGATTTTCCGCGGCACCGCCTTTGTAGCCTCACTGGCCGATGATTTACCGAATAATCTGGTATTAAAAGCCGATAGCCAGCATTTTATGGCCTTTAGCAAAGGCAGTTCGAAACAAACTTACCCCTCTTCCCTAATGGGCTCTATTGCGCTGATCCGTCAGACTTTATCTGATGCCAACTGGTATCAGGCAGCCAGCAGCCGCGAAAATGTCACGGTGAATGGCCAGCCTTTAGAGTTTAATGCTGCGCTGGCAGGTCTGGCTAATGTTAAACAGCAAGGGGTGTTATTTGACACCAGTGATGAGCGTTCGCTGCTGCGAGCCAACAAGGTGTTGTCTGAGTTTGAGATTACTAATGCGTTGTTACTGGGATCAGGTTACGAATACAGCCGGCTGGAGCAAATCAAAGCCACTGGCAAGCCGATCTTATTACCACTGAATTTCCCGGCCGCGCCGGATGTGACGACTGCCGAGCAGCGGCTGGATGTCAATCTGGCCGATTTACGCCACTGGGAACGGGCACCGGCTAACCCGGCAGTACTGGCGCAGGCTGGTATCCCTTTTGCGTTTACCAGCCACGGTTTGAACAAAAAAACCGACTTTATCCCGAATCTGCGCAAAGCTGTTCAGTACGGCTTAAGCCAACAGCAAGCGCTGGCGGCGCTGACTACGGTACCCGCTAATATTCTTGGCCTGGGTCAACAACTGGGTAAAGTAGCGCCGGGTTATCAGGCCGATCTGGTAATCAGCCGTGGCGATCTGTTCGCAGAGGGTGAGATCGTGGCGACCTGGCTGCGTGGTCAGGAAAAACGCTTTGCACCAGTCCAGCCTGCGGCCTTTGCCGGGCAGTATCAGCTGAGTGTCGGTGAGCAAAGCGTACAGATAACGTTAACTGGCAATGCCCCGAAACTAGCTGGCGAAGCGGTACTGGGCGAGAAAAAAGCCAAACTGGCAAATATCAAAGCTCAGGATCAGCGCCTGCAATTTAGTCTGCCATTAAAAGATTTAACCGAGCAGGCTGTGGTGCTGCAGTTTAATGGTGTGCTCAGTGGCGAACAGTTAGCCGGCTACTGGCTGGATGCAGCGGGCAAACAGCAAAGTGTGACGGCGCAGCGCAGTAGCATCGAGCCCAAAGCAGCGAAACCGGCGCCAGCGCCGGCAGCCATGCTGTCAAAGCTGACTTATCCAAACCGTGCCTTTGGTGTCGAAGCCTTACCGCAAGCCGAAAAGCTCCATATTAAAAATGCGACCGTCTGGTCGGCTACTGAGGCTGGCGTGTTGGAAAACACCGACGTCTTGGTCAGTAACGGCAAGTTTGAAAAAATTGGCAAAAATCTGGCAACGCCACGCGGCTACCGTGTCATTGATGCGACCGGACTACATTTAACCCCAGGTATTATCGATGAGCACTCGCATATTGCTACTGAGCAGGGCGTTAACGAAGGTTCGCATGCCAATACCGCTGAAGTGCATCTGGGCGATGTGATTAACCCGGATGATATTAATATCTACCGTGCGCTGGCAGGTGGGGTTACCGCGGTTCAGGTACTGCATGGTAGTGCCAACCCTATCGGTGGCCGGGCACAAATTATCAGCCTGCGCTGGGGGGCGGATGCCGAGGGCATGAAGTTCCGTAATGCGCCGCCAAGCATCAAGTTTGCGCTGGGTGAAAACGTCAAGCAATCAAACTGGGGCACCGAGTTTAACACCCGTTACCCGCAAAGCCGGATTGGGGTAGAAACCTTTATCCGTGATCAGTTCCAGGCGGCGAAAGAGTATCAGGCTGCCTGGCAGGCTTATAACACGTTGTCGCGTCGCGAGCAGAGTCGCACCGTGCCGCCGCGTCGTGATTACCAGCTGGAAACCCTGGTCGAGATACTGGAAGGTAAACGTCATATCCACACTCACTCTTATGTGGCGTCAGAGATTCTGATGCTGATGCAAGTTGCTGATGAGATGGGCTTTAAGGTGAATACCTATACCCATATTCTGGAAGGCTACAAAGTCGCCAGTGAAATGCAGGCGCACGGCGCCAGTGTGTCAACCTTTGCTGACTGGTGGGGTTTTAAGATGGAAGTGACAGACGCCATCCCAACCAATACCTGTTTAATGCATGAGCAAGGCTTGTTAGTGAGTGTTAACTCTGATGACCCGGGCCTGTTACGTCGCTTAAATCAGGAAGCAGCAAAATCGACCATGTACTGCAATATGGATGAGCATGAAGCGATGAAGATGGTCACCATCAATCCGGCCAAGCAGCTGAAAATTGATGATAAAGTCGGGTCGATTGCTGAAGGTAAACAAGCTGACTTCGTACTGTGGGATCAGCATCCGTTATCAGTCTATAGCGTCGTGCAGCAAACCTGGATTGAAGGTGCGCGTTACTTTGATCGTAGCAGCGATCTGGCAAAGCGCGAGCAACTGGAGAGTGAGCGCCAGCAGCTGATCCAGAAAGTGCTGACGGCCGGTGAGTCGGCACGCCAGGGCAGTACTAACAGCTACAAACAGGACGATCCGATCTGGCACTGCGAGGATAACGACGATTGGCTGAAACTGCGTTTTGGTTTTGGTGATCACCTGCATAGCCACGGTCATGCCCACGGAGGACAACACTGATGAAATTAATAAAATCTATTCTGGCCGCAGCCTGTGTGCTGGCTGCCGGCAGTGCCGCCGCGGTTAATCCGGTACCGGGCACGGCAGCGAGCCAGCCCCTGTTATTAAAAAATGCTACCGTCCATTCAGTGGTGGTCGCACCAACGGTGCAGGATGTACTGATTCAGGATGGTAAAATTGCCGCGGTTGGCGTGAACCTGAGCGCGCCAGCCAATGCACAGGTGCAGGATCTGACTGGTAAGAATCTGTACCCGGGCCTGATTGCACTGATTAATCAGCTGGGTTTAATTGAAGTCGAGGCGGTACGTGCCACCCGTGATGATCGGGAAACCACTGCTACTAACCCGGATTTGCGCGCTGAAGTGGCCTTTAATGCTGATTCGGCCGTGATCCCAACCATTCGCAGTAATGGCTTTAGCCACAGCCTGATTTACCCGTCCGGCGCGCTGATCACCGGGCGCTCAGCCCTGATGCAACTGGATGGTTGGAACTGGCAGGATGCTTTGGTGCAATCCAGTGTTGGCTTGCATGTCAATTGGCCACGAATGGGGATTCAAACCGGCTGGTGGGTTCGCGATAGTGTCGAGCAGCAGCAAAAGCGTCAGGCCGAGCAGCTGGCGCAATTGCAGGACTACTTTACCGCGGCTCATGCCTACTATCTGGCGGAAAAAGCAGGGCTGAATCGTGGGCGTGATTCACGCTGGCATGCCATGTTAAGCTTTTTTGAGCAGCAGTTACCGCTGTTTGTGCATGCCGATGATCCACGGCAAATGCGTCAGGCAATGCTGTTGGCGCAGCAGTATGGTGTGAAGTTAGTGATTGTCGGTGGTCGTGACAGCTGGCGCATTGCCGATGAGCTGGCTGCCAACCAGGTGGCGGTGATCTATACCGCGCCTTATGGTCTGCCGACCCGTGTTGATGAAGCCTACGATCAGGCGTTTAGTGCGCCAGGCGTGTTAAAACGTGCCGGCGTGAAGTTTGCGCTATCGCTGGACGGCTTCTGGGATACCCGTAATCTGGTGTTTGCTGCCGGCCATGTTACTCGCTATGGGCTGGATCCTGCTGCCGCGCTGCGCGCACTGACGCTGGATGCTGCAGAGATTGCCGGTGTTGCCGATCGTCTTGGTTCGATTGAAGTGGGTAAAAGTGCCAGCTTAGTGGTATCAAACGGTGATATTTTTGATTACCGCGGTCATCAAGTTGAACAAATGTGGATCGATGGCCGTACTGTCGATCTGGATAACAAGCATAAGCAGCTGCATCGTCGCTATCAGCAGCGTTATCAGCAGCAAGGGCAGCTCTCTACCCAACCCTGATGTCTGAAGCTTAAGTTCCGGGTGCCGCTTAAACGGCACCCGTTTTATTTTTAGTAACCCTATACGTAAACGAGTACTGTCGTATGAAAAAACCTGTTTTATTGGCGCTGGCCGCAGCGGCTACGCTATTTGCCTGTGGTAAGTCAGCGCCGGAGCTAAGCCAGCCTAAAGCTAACCCGCTGTTTATTGAGAGCCATCTGAGCTTTTTAGCGGATGATTTACTGGAAGGCCGGGATACCGGCAGTCGTGGTCATGACATCGCCTCACTGTATATTGCCAAACAGTTACAGGGGTTGGGATTGAAAGGCGGTGCTGCCGATGGCAGTTTCTATCAGCAAGTCCCACTGCGCAAAGCCTTGCTGGTACCAGGTAGTGCCAAACTGAGTTTTCAGTTTGACGATCACGTACAGGAGCTGAGCTATCCGCAGCAGTTTTTTAGTGGGCCTAGTTTACAACAGACCAGTGTGGCGTTAACGGCGCCAATGGTATTTGTCGGCTATGGTTTGGTTTCCGAAGCTTTTGGGCTGAATGATTATGCGGACCTTGATGTAACAGGCAAGGTCGTTGTGATGCTGGCTGGCTTACCCGCTAAATTGCCTAGTGAAGAGCGTGCCTATCTGGGTAGCATGAAAACCGAGTTTGCCGCCGAGCGTGGTGCCGTTGGCATTCTAACGGTGCATACGCCTGAGCAAGAAAAAACGCGGCCTTATGCCAACAGCTTGCTGTATTTAAATACGCCCAGTATGACCTGGCTTAATGCTGATGGTGAACCGGGACGCGGCTTTCCGCAGTTACAAGGCGGCGCATATTTACATCCGGAAGCGGCTAAAACCTTGTTTGCCGCCAGTGGTAAATCGCTGGATGAGATCTTTGCCCAGCTGGAGCAGGATGCAACCCCACAGGGCTTTGCTCTGAATGGTACTGTTAGTCTGCAAAGCGAGAGCACACATCAAAATGTAACCAGCCCCAATGTGCTGGCGCTACTGCCTGGTTCTGATCCGAGCTTAAAAGATGAAGTCGTGGTATTAAGTGCACATTCTGATCATATTGGCCTGGCCAATGATTTACGCACTAATGATAAAGTGAATAACGGTGCCATGGATAATGCTGCGGGCACCGCCATTTTGCTGGAGACGGCGCGCTTATTTGCGGCTTTGCCAGCGGCGCCGAAACGCTCGATTCTGTTTGTCGCGCTGACCGGCGAAGAGAAAGGCCTGCTGGGTGCCGATTACTTTGCCAAAAATCCACCTGTGGCGGTTGAGAAGTTGGTGGCCAATGTTAATTTGGATATGCCGGTGCTGCTTTACCCCTTTGCCGATCTGATAGCCTTTGGCGCTAACCATTCTACGCTGGGTGAGGTAGTAGCGCGTGCGGCGGAAAAAGAAGGTATTAAGCTCAGTGCCGATCCGATGCCGGAGCAGGCAATTTTTACCCGCTCAGACCATTTCCGGTTAGTACAACAGGGCGTACCGGCCGTCTTTTTAATGACCGGTTTTACCTCACAGGATCCGGCGCAGGATGGCGGTAAGATCTGGGGCAGTTTCTTTGCCAAGCATTATCATAAGCCATCAGACGATATCCCAAGCCTGGAACGTGACTACGGCCCCATTCGCTATGATGCCGGGGCGGTCTTTACTGATATTAACTTTAATATTGCCTTAGATGTGGCAAACACTGCGCAGCGACCACTGTGGCGCAAAGGCAGCTTCTTCACCGGCGTTTTTGGCCGGCCGGATAACTCGGAACAGTGAGCCTGAGCAAAAACGGCAGCTTGAGCTGCCGTTTTACTGTTAAGTTATGGTTCTGCTAGCCGCCGGCTTGTTTTACCTGATAGCCTTTTTGCTGCAGGACTGCCGTGACCTGTTCGCGTTTATCGCCCTGAATTTCGATCACGCCGTCTTTTACCGCGCCACCGCAGGCACATTTCTTTTTCAACTCAGAGCATAAGGCATTTAGTTGCTCGTTGCTGCCGGTAAGGCCGCTTATTGTCAGGACGGTTTTACCACCCCGGCCTTTGGTTTCACGCCTTACCCTAAGAGCCCCGTCTGCGTAGGCGGTACCGACTATTTCTTGCTCTGTTTTGCTGTTAATGCGACCACTGGCCGTGGAATAAACCAGATTGTCAGCAGCCGAGGCCGGTACCAAAGCTTCCGGACTGTTGTTGGCTCCCAGTTGCGTTTGCCAATCGGCAAGAGATATTTTTTTACTCATAAGATAGGGATCTGTGTAAACGATTGCCGGCAAGCTTACTGAGGTGGTAAGCGCGAGGCAAGTTTTTCGGTGGTCAGCTTGGATTTTCAGTGGCTTCTGGTAGAATGATGCGCATTATTTTAGAAATCTGGACGGCTATAATTTGAGTAATTCAGTCTCTTTAACACAGTATTTGCAATTAAGTGGTTTAGCAGAGTTGGCGACGCCGGTTTTTACTGCCGCAGTCGCTGAACAACAGCAGGCTTTGCAGCAGTATCTGCAGCAAGCGGCCGACACAGCGGTGAACTGGCAATATCAGGTGCCAGAGCTCGGTGAAGGTGGGGCCTGCTCACTGTTTGGCGTGCTGGCGGCAGAGCCATATGATTTAACCGCTATTTTAGGTGGTCAAACTGCTGCCAATCAACAAGCCCTCAGTAAGCTCAGTCAAATTACTGCTTTTTATCAACAGCAGGCTGGCGTGGCCTGGTTTGGTATCTACCAGGCGAGACAAAATCCAGCTGGCGAAGCGGTATTGGTCAAACTCAGCTACTTTGGTGCGCCCTCACGCGCCGAGTTCCCGCTGACGGCAGAGTTCGCTGCAATCAGTAACAACAGCACTGTTGGCTTAAGCGGTAAAGCGCGGGTGATTAACAGTGTCGCCAGTTATTTACAACAGGGTGGCGAATACTATACGTGTGACCCGAAAGTTCAGGCCGAAGCCTGTTTGCCACTCTATGCGCAATCGGGCAGAATACTGGGCATTGTCGATGCCGAAGACTTCCAGCCAGAGGTGTTTAATCCGCAGGCGCTGGCCTTGCTGGTGGCGGTCTGTCTGACTATTCCGGACTATTTACTGGCCGTGTAAACCGGCTTTTTTATTAGCACTCTAATCCAGGTAGAACATTATGTTTGCTCAGTTAAAACCCGTTGCCACCGATCCCATTCTGGGCCTGATGGCGGCTTACCGTGAAGATCCTAATCCACTGAAAGTTGACCTTGGCGTCGGTGTGTACAAAGACGAGCAGGGCCACACGGCGGTGCTGAAGTGCGTAAAAGAAGCCGAAGCTCTGCGTCTGAAGCAGGAAGATAGTAAAACCTATATTGGAATGGCCGGAGATCCGGGGTTTAACGCCCATATTGAGAAGCTGGCCTTTGGCAGTAGCCATCCGGTGTTGCTAGCGAACCGGGTGACCACGGCGCATACGCCTGGCGGTACTGGCGCACTGCGGGTTGCGGCCGAGTTTATTAAACGCGCCAATCCGGATGCGACAATTTGGGTCACCACCCCGACCTGGGCTAACCATATTTCGATGTTTCAGGCAGCTGGCTTAAAAGTTAAAGAGTACGCCTATTACGATTACGATACCAAGGGGCTAAAAACCGAGCAGATGTTCGCAGAGTTAGCGCAAGTGCCGGCCGGCGACGTGGTATTAGTTCATGCCTGCTGTCATAACCCCAGTGGTATGGATCTGAACTTTGAGCAATGGCAGCGCTTTACCGAGTTGGCACTGGAGCGAGGCTTTACGCCATTGGTAGATATGGCCTACCAGGGCTTTGGTAGCGGTTTGGATGAAGATGCCAAGGGCCTGCGTTATCTGGCGGAGCGGGTCGCTGAGATGATCTTGTGTAGCTCTTGCTCGAAGAATTTTGGCCTGTATCGTGAGCGGATCGGTGCGGTTAGTGTCGTCTCTGCAGACAGCAAGGTGATGGAGCTGGCGAAAGTCAATCTGCTGAGCGTCGTACGCTCGATTTACTCCATGCCACCGGCACACGGCGCCATTATCGTTAGCCATATTCTGGATAGCGCGGAATTAACAGCATTGTGGCATCAGGAACTGGCAGAAATGCGCGACCGGATTAACAGCTACCGTCAGCTGATTATTGATAAATTTGCCGCCGAAGGGATTACGCAGGATTTTAGCTTTATCGCCCGTCAGCACGGTATGTTTAGCTTTCTGGGAATAAATAAAGCGCAAATCGATCGCTTACGCGAAGAGTTTAGTATTTATATGGTGGGTTCAAGCCGGGTCAGTATTGCCGGGTTAAATCATACTAATATCGATTATTTCGCCAAAGCCGTGGCGACGGTGTTAAAAGGCTAACCTTGCTGGCTAACAGGCCCCGGTTGCGCAATACCACTGGGGCCTGAAGGCGTACTGCATTACCGCCTGTCCTGTATTCTGCATTATTCCGCCTTAGCCTGAGCCTCTGGCTTAGCGACTGTACTGGTCGTTGCTACGTCAGTCTGTTCTGGCGTAACAGCGGATGCCAAACCAATTTGCTCTGCAACTTGCCGCACGCTGCTTTCCAGCGCTTGTTTCGCTTGTACTTTTACCGATTCACGTAATTCGCTCAGCTGTTTGCTCAGTAATTCACTACTGAGTTCGCTCAGGCTATTGGCACTGGCCGGGGCGGCTAAGGTTAAAGCTACAACAGTGGTCAGCATCAGTTTAGTTAAGGTTTTCATATTCTACTCGCTTCGTTAAGGGTTAGTGGGTTACTACCCCCTTACTATTACAAGCGTTATGCCAACTTTATAACTAACTTAACATCATGTTTTATATGTAATTATTTTTATATGCAAGTTTTTGTTAATTTGTGGAAATTACTTAATACTAATTAGTAGCGTTTTTGACTAAAAATTAGTTTTTTTGTTTTCAATCTGGGGTGGCAAGCGAAAATCTGATGGCGATCGGTTTTTTATGTGCAATAAACTTACTATTCCATATATTTATGCGCATTATTTGTTTAAATATTCTATTTTGGAAATCTTTCTCTCTTGACATCTATACGGCTAGAAATCATTATTGCGCCAGACATTGCAGCAAGAAGCCAAATCATGACCTATATTCACGATACCATTCGCCGTTTACAACACAGCAGCCCGGCCCAGGCTGAGTTTTATCAGGCCGTTGAAGAAGTACTGGAGTCGTTGACACCCATCCTGGAACACAATCCTAAATACCGGCAACAAGCTATTATTGAACGGATGGTCGAGCCAGAGCGGCAAATTATGTTCCGGGTGCCCTGGGTTGATGATCTGGGCAATATTCAGGTTAACAAAGGCTATCGTGTTGAGTTTAATTCGGCGTTAGGTCCATACAAGGGGGGAATTCGCTTTCATCCTTCTGTTAATGCCAGCATTATCAAATTTCTGGGTTTTGAGCAGATTTTTAAAAACGCGCTAACCGGCTTACCGATTGGTGGTGCCAAAGGTGGCGCTAACTTCGATCCGAAAGGCAAATCTGACGGCGAAATTATGCGTTTCTGCCAGTCTTTTATGAATGAGTTGTACCGGCATATCGGGCCCACCACTGACGTGCCAGCCGGTGATATCGGTGTCGGTGCCCGCGAGATTGGTTATATGTTTGGCCAATATAAAAAGCTGGCCAACAGCTTTGATGGTGTCTTTACCGGCAAGAGCTTATTGTGGGGCGGCTCACTGGCGCGCAAGGAAGCAACTGGTTATGGTTGCGTCTACTTTGCCCAATATATGTTGGCAGACCGGCAGCAGCAGCTCGCTGGTAAACGTTGTTTGGTTTCAGGATCGGGCAATGTCGCAATCTATACCATCGAAAAGCTGCAGCAGCTGGGTGCCACAGCGGTTACCTGTTCCGATTCCTCAGGCACTCTCTATCATGCCAGCGGTATTAATCTGGATACCTTAAAGCAGATTAAAGAAGCGCAGCCACAACGCTTAACGGCTTATCTAAAGTTTCATCCGGACGCCGAATATATCAGTACAGCGGATTATCCGGCTGATGGTCATGCGGTGTGGCGCTTTAAAGCCGAGCTGGCGTTTCCTTGTGCCACCCAGAATGAGCTGACCGTCGCTGATGCCAGAGCCCTGGTAGAGAATGGCTGTCTGGCGGTATCAGAAGGTGCCAATATGCCTTCTACACAAGAGGCGGTTGAAGTATTCTTAAAAAGCGGTATTGCCTATGGCCCCGGCAAAGCAGCCAATGCCGGCGGTGTTGCCACCAGTCAACTGGAGATGGCACAAAATGCCAGTATGCAACGTTGGAGCTTTGAGGAGGTCGATGCCAAGCTGCAGGTGATAATGCGTAATATCTATCTGCGCGCCCGTGATACCGCGGCAGAATTTGGTCAACCGGGTAACTTAGTATTAGGGGCCAATATCGCTGGCTTTAAGCGGGTCGCTGAGGCGATGATCGAGCAGGGCGTGGTCTAGCGACCTGGGGCGTTTAAACGCCCTAGCGATCCGGCGACAGGTACTCATTATCGTAAAAAGTTCTGAGCCACTGTGGCCGGTACACCGCCATCAGGGTGATGGCCATGCCATTAAGCAGAGCTTCACCGAACCAAATCAGTAACGCCAGCTGAGTATAGTTTTGATAGATGGTATGCCAGCCGTAATCAAACTGAGTATAGAACCACAAAGACGTCAGCAAGATTTTCACGCAGATCGTCAGAGCTGCACTGATAAAGCCGGCAACAAAGATGTAAACAAACAGGTGCCGGCTTAAATAGTGATAAGACCAGACAAATACGGCGTAACTAAACAAGCCGGGTAGTACAAAGGTGGTTAAGGCAAAGGCGCCGCCATCTGGCCAGTCGATAACCCCAAACAGCATTAACAGCAGCAGCGGCAGACAACTAATCCAGATCGCGATACGCCAGCCATGACACAGTACCAGTGTTGTCACACCAAGAAAGAACAATTCCAACCCCGGTGCGATACCGGCCCGCACCGACCAGAGCAGCGTCAGCGCCACAGCCGAAGCAAATACCAGATGTTGATAGCCTGAGAGCTGCAGCAGCCGTGGTAACAGTTCCCGCGGATAAAAACGCAGCAGGATAAATGCAAACAGGATCCAGCTTAAAAGTTGCCAGCTGCTCATTACAGTACAATCAGTAACGTGGGTGCGGTTATTGTAACGGCTGTGCCAAGCGCTTGCCAGTTTTTGGTTTTATCAAAGCCTGGCAGCTGCCAGGCCATATTACAGAGGGTTAGTTAAGCAGCGCCTGACTTTGCTGCAAATAGGCCGCTGCGTTGGTTTTCACGCGCTGATAATCCATACTTTCTGAACCCAGATGCACTTCTTCCAGCACAGCTTTGATGTCGTCTGTTGCAGCGGGTAGCTTAGCCAATGCATTCTCCAGCGTATAGGTCAGCTGGTGGATCTCGGTCATGCTGGTCGGGTTTAACTCGGTTTTTAACAACGCCGCTAACTTAGCGTTGTACTGTTTTAAAATACTTTTTGCTTGCGCGGCTGAGGTAATTTCGGTGCCCTGAAAATGGGCCGGACGATCTGACGCCACAGTGGGTAAGGCAATACCGGTGAGCAGGGTAATAATCATCAGTGCTTTCATCATAAACTCCTTACATGATAATGATTATCAGTTACTATACGCCTTTTTTTGTAATTGACAAGTTGTGCCAACAAAAACGCCTGCAAGTGCAGGCGTTTTAACGAAAAGGCGGAGCTTAGATCCGCTTATATTTAATCCGGTGTGGCTCTAATGCCGCGGCGCCGTAGGTTTGCTTCAGCCAGGCTTCATAATCTGAGTAGTTACCTTCGAAGAAGTTCACCTTACCCTCATCGCGGTAATCCAGAATGTGGGTGGCGATACGGTCGAGAAACCAACGGTCATGCGAGATCACCATGGCACAGCCTGGGAAATCCAGCAGCGCGTTTTCCAGTGCACGCAGCGTTTCTACGTCCAGATCGTTGGTTGGTTCGTCCAGCAACAGCATATTGCCGCCGGCTTTAAGCAGCGCCGCTAAATGCACCCGGTTACGTTCACCGCCGGATAACTCACCGATAAATTTCTGCTGGTCATTGCCTTTAAAGTTAAAGCGACCGACATAAGCCCGGCTTGGGATCTGGAAGTTACCGATTTGCAGCATATCCTGACCGTTAGAAATTTCCTGCCAGACCGTGTTTTTCGGGTTCATCTTATCGCGGAACTGATCGACGCTGGCGATCTGTACCGTTTCACCGACTTCAATATTGCCTCCATCCGGTTGTTCGGTGCCGGTGATCATTTTAAACAGCGTCGATTTACCGGCACCGTTCGGACCGATAATACCGACGATAGCGCCTTTCGGAATACTAAAGCTTAAATCATCAATCAGCACCCGATCGCCAAAGGTTTTGCGCAAATGACTGACTTCCAGCACCTTATCACCCAGGCGCGGCCCCGGCGGAATAAACAGCTCATTGGTTTCATTACGCTTTTGAAATTCCTGGCTTTGCAGCTCTTCAAAGCGGGCCATCCGTGCCTTGCTCTTGGCATGGCGACCTTTCGGGTTAGTGCGTACCCACTCCAATTCCTGCTTAATAGAGCGCTGGCGGGCATTTTCAGATTTTTCTTCCTGCGCCAGCCGGGCTTCTTTTTGCTCCAGCCAGCTGGAGTAGTTACCCTGCCAAGGAATACCTTCACCGCGGTCCAGCTCTAAAATCCAACCCGCCACGTTATCGAGGAAGTAACGGTCGTGGGTAATGGCAACGACAGTGCCAGGGTAGTCGTGCAGGAAGCGCTCTAACCAGGCCACGGATTCAGCATCCAGGTGGTTAGTTGGCTCGTCCAGTAATAGCATGTCCGGGCGTTCCAGTACCAGCCGGCAAATTGCTACCCGGCGGCGTTCACCACCCGACAGATGTTCGATTTTGGCATCCCAGGGCGGCAAACGCAGTGAATCTGCGGCGCGCTCCAGCGTATTCTCCAGGTTGTGGCCATCTTTAGCCTGAATTAAGGCTTCCAGTTCACCTTGCTCACGGGCCAGCGCATCAAAGTCGGCATTTTCATCGGCGTAAGCGGCATAGACTTCGTCCAGACGGGCGAAGGCTTGCTTTACATCAGCGACCGCTTCTTCAACGATTTCTTTTACGGTTTTATTCGGATCCAGCTCCGGCTCCTGCGGCAGATAACCAATTTTGGTACCGCTAAGTGCCCGGGCTTCGCCTTCAAATTCTTTATCTACGCCGGCCATAATGCGTAACAGCGTAGATTTACCGGAGCCGTTTAAGCCCAGTACGCCGATTTTCGCACCGGGGAAAAACGACAGGGAGATATCTTTTAAGATGGTACGTTTCGGGGGTACAACTTTCGATACCCGATACATTGAAAAAATATATTGCGCCATGGTTTCAGTTACCGTCCATTCTGGATTGTCACAGTCGGGGCGATTGTACGCCATTTTCTGATTAGGGGGTAGGGAGCAGCCATTATGGTGAATAAAGTTGGCTTTTGGTTGCCGATCTCTGCTTTAATAGCAGGGAGAATTTCTTTTAAAGCAGGTTAGGTATGTCTGAGTTTGCACATGATCCAAGTTTTCAGCGTTTTGTCGAAGAAGCTAAAACCGAAGGGGTAGTCTGGACCCTGGCGGATGGTGAAAATTTGCTGGTAGTCGAATCGGTAGAATTTGAAGAAACTGACGTGATGCCGTTCTGGTCGAATAAAGCGGACGCTCAGGCCCATTGCTCAGACGAATGGGAAAATTATAAGCCTGAAGCCATCCCGCTGGATGTGTTCTGTGAAGGCTGGTTAAAAGAAATGTACGACGATGGCGTGCTGATTGGCACCAACTGGGATGAGTCGTTAAATGGCCCGGAAGTGGAGCCGCGTGAACTGTTAGAAGCGCTCGCTTTGTTACAGTAAGCCTGCCCTCGACATCCTTGAGCCCGGCTTTAGCTGGGCTTTCGTGTTTTATGGGTGTAAAATGGCAAATATTATGCCCGCCGCTAAACTGCAAGCAGAGTTGCCGCGTACAAGGCGCATCAGAGTCAGGTGTTGGAAGTGAATATGTTAACTGAAGAAGCGATGTTAGTCCGTAGTGCATTGGAAGCCAGAGGTCTGGAAACCCCAATGCATGATAACGGTTTATCCCGCGATCAAAAGTATCAGAAAATTAATCAGCTGATGACCGAAATAGTGCAGACGCTCGGGCTGGACTTAAACGACGACAGCCTTAGAGAAACACCGCATCGCATTGCTAAGATGTATGTTGATGAGGTATTTGGCGGTTTGGATTACCGCAATTTCCCGAAAATTGCGCTGATTGAAAATAAGATGCAAGTTAGCGAAATGGTCAAGGTGAAAGACATTAGCTTTACCAGTACCTGCGAGCACCATTTTGTGACTATTGATGGTAGCGCTACTGTGGCCTATATTCCGGCAAAGAAGATTATTGGTTTATCGAAGATCAATCGGATCGTGCGCTTTTTTGCTCAGCGCCCACAAGTGCAGGAGCGCTTAACGCAGCAAATTCTGATTGCGTTGCAGGCGTTGCTGGAGACAGATAACGTGGCGGTGACCATGGATGCCGTGCATTACTGCGTTAAATCGCGTGGTGTAATGGATGTGAATTCGAAAACCCAAACCACGGCTCTGGGCGGTATTTTTAAAGACGACGCCCGTACCCGCGCTGAGTTTTTAGCCCGCTAGAGCGGTCACGCTGGTGCCTGAGCCGTTCGTTACGGTTCACGCCCCAGTTCCCTGCTAATCATTTCTCTGGCAGCAGTTGCCTGCATCGGCTTGCCATAATGGTATCCCTGGATCGCCTGACAACCCAGCTGCTGTAACAAAGCTTGTTGTTCAGCGGTTTCTACCCCTTCAGCAATAGTTTCCAGCTCCAGACTGTTTGCCATGCTGATAATGGCTTGTACTATTGCCCGGTCATCGGCATCCGCTAACAGATCACGAATAAAGGATTGGTCGATTTTTAGTTTGTTCAGCGCAAAACGTTTCAAATAGCTAAGCGATGAATAGCCGGTACCAAAATCATCAACGGCAATGCGTAAGCCCCGATGCCGGAATGCGTCTAACAGACTGGCCGCCTGTGCCGGATCTTCGACCATAGCGCTTTCGGTAATTTCTAATTCCAGCGCAGCAGCCGATAGCTGATGTGCTTGTAGCTGGGCATTAATTAATGTCAGTAAGCCGGGCTGGCGGAACTGTACCGGCGATAAGTTTACTGCGACAGTCAGTTCGCTTGACGTTAGCTGTTGCCACGCTGCGCGTTCTGCCAACGCCGTTTTTAGTACCCATTCACCTAACGGGATCACCAAACCGCTACGCTCGGCCAGCGGAATAAACTCACCGGGAGAGACAAAACCCAGCTCCGGATGTTGCCAGCGCAGCAGGGCCTCAAAACCAATCAGCTTTTGTTGCTGCAGCGAATACTGTGGCTGATAAACCAAACTCAATTCGTTATTATCGATGGCACGGCGCAGGGCGTTTTCCAATAGCAGATGGCGGGCATGATAGCGCTGCATCTCGCTGGTAAAGAAACAGTATGTGTTACGTCCTTTTTCCTTGGCACGATACATTGCTATATCGGCATGGCGATACAGCTCATGAAAGTGTTGTCCATCCTCCGGATAGAGTGCAATGCCAATAGAGGCGGAGAGCACCAATTCCTGGCCACTAACCTGGTAAGGCGTAAGCATTAAGGGCAGAATTTGCTCGGCCAGTTGTGCTGCTTGATCACCATCGGTATGAGGGCGTAACAAGACAAATTCGTCACTGCTCAGTCGACAGAGTGTATCTTCCGGACGACAGAGGGTGGCTAGACGTTGCGCGATGAGAATCAGTAACTGGTCACCAACCTGATGGCCGAGCGAGTCATTAATTTGTTTAAAACGGTCTACATCGATAAATAGCAGCGCCAGGGCTTGCTGTTGCGCTTTGGCGATCGCCAGTGCCTGTTCAGTCCGATCCATCAGTAAGGCACGATTTGGCAGTGAGGTTAGGGCATCATATTGCGCTAAAAAGCGAATTTGTGCTTCGTCTTCTTTGTACTGGGTGATATCGCTGAATAAACCAACATAATAAATTTCACCTGGCTCAGGACCATCGATTTTACTAATCGATAACCATTCCGGGTAAATAGTACCATCTTTGCGCCGGTTCCAGATTTCACCTTTCCATACGCCCTGTTGTTGAATGGCTTGCCACATTTTCTGGTAAAAGGCTTTGTCATGTTTACCGGATGACAACAATTTGGGATCTTTACCAACCACTTCTTCCGGCCGATAGCCACTAATATTACAAAACGCCTGATTAACCATTACCACTTGTTGTTGTGAGTTGGTGATCAGGAGTCCCTCAGAGCTTTGCTCAAACAAACGTGCCAGCAATTGTAATTTCAGTTCTGATTCTTTGCGATCGCTGATATCGATATGAGTGCCTACGGTCAGCCGTTTACCCTGCTCAGTAACGATAGTGCGGCCGCGGGATAGAATCCACACCCAGTGGCCATCTTTATGCCGCATCCGGAAATGATTTTGATATAGCTCCTGTTGCGGGCTTGCCAGATAGTCCGCGAAGGCCTGGCTGGCGGTCTGACGATCGCTCGGATGCAATAAATCAGCCCATACCTTAGCCAGATTTTGCGGTGTAGTTGCGGGTAGATCCTGACTTTGATAACCCAGCATTGAAAAATATTCCGGACTACAGCTTAATTGCTGAAGCTCGGGATCAAATTCCCAACTGCCGGTGTTACTGGCAACAATAAAGCTGCGATGGCGTGCTAGCTGAGTTTGTAAATCTGCCGTTCGGGCAGCAACTTGTTGTTTAAGTTGTTGCTTTGTATTCAGGGTGCGTAGCAGAAAGTAACTTAGCGCTGCAAGCAGCAGATTAAAGATGATAGCAAGAAACTGTTGCCAGTAAGCAACTGTGCTGTAGTTAGCTGCGGCCGGTGCGCTGAGCAACAAACGCCAGCTGACGGTGCCGGTCTGAATTTTCGCTTCTGCTAGCGCGCTGAACGCAGAAGTCGTACTGCTGATAATCAGACTTTGTTCCGTCGTCTCATCCAGCCACACTTGATATTGAATACCGCGTGCCGGCAGTTGTGCCAATTGTCTGATACTTTCCAGTGCTTCCAGTTCGAACGTGACACTGACAAAACCCCAAAAGCGGTTGCTGCCGGTGTCATCCGGCAGCTGGACTGGCAGGCGTCCGATTATGCCTACACCACCCTGGAGCAGTTGGAAGGGACCGGTCAGATAGACCAGCTGGCTTTGCAAGCTGCGTTTAGCAGAGGGACCCTGAATTGGATCTTGCAGAATATCGAAACCTAGCACTTGTTGATTGGTCTGCGCCGGATAAGCAGCGCGAATGATACCTGCCGGGGCAGCGGATAAGGTTTTTAGATGCGGATAATAGGGGTAGATTTGCGCGGCAAACTGCTCAAATTGTTGCAGATCACCTTGTTGTAAGCGCAGCCAGCCTGCCATCGCATAAGCTGCGGTTGCCGTTCTCACCAGCTCTTGTTGAATGGCACTGGCATAGGATTGTGCCTGATCATTGAGCTGGTTTTGTTGTTGCAGCTGACGCTGTTCGCTCAGATATTGCAATAAACTATAACTTACGGCGCCACTTAACAACAAAACCAATACCGGGATAACCAATCCCAGATGAAAAGCTCTCGATCTCAACACAGTGTGGCGGCCCGTTATGCTTTGCTAATCTTAATAATTTAGCAGTTTAGCATTTAACGCTCGCCCGAGGTAGCGTCTGTACTCAATCGTCCGTAAGTTCCCAGTCGTCCAGTAGTTCCCGGAGTCGTTTTTGCTCCATAATTTCGTCAATGCGTCGCCTTGCTTCGTACTTTTGTTTGGCTTTGCTATCCTTAACCACGTTAACTACGGCTTCCAGCTCTGCTGGCTCGTTAAATTCATCCAACTCGATTGGCTGTAGTGCAGACATACTGATTACCTCACAATTTTCTGCTTATTTATCGCTAAAGCGGCTGAAACAACAGTGAAAATTTTTTTAGGTATCGATAAATATTTTTGTTGATATACGATAAAGCTGATAAAAACGATCTGAGAGCGGTTGCTTGGCGTAGTGAGCAGAACAGACAACATAAACTGGAGTTAGAGATGAAAATATTAGTATTAGGCATGGGGTTACTGGGGCTGAGTTTGTTGCCACAAACTGCCGCTGCGGCACAATGTGGTGCGGTGTTAAGCCACTCGGTGCAACAACTAAAAACCCGTGAAACGGTGGACCTGTGTGAGCAATTCCAAGGCAAAACACTGCTGGTGGTTAATACCGCCAGTAAATGTGGTTTTACCCCGCAGTTCGAAGCACTGGAGCAGCTTTATCAAAAATACAAAGATCAGGGCTTAGTAGTGCTAGGCTTCCCGTCAAATGACTTCCGGCAGGAACATAGCGACGAGGAAAAAACCGCAGAAGTTTGCTATCTGACTTACGGCGTCGAGTTCCCGATGTTCTCGACTACCAGCGTTCGTGGTGACGCTGCCAATCCGGTCTTCAAAGCTTTGATTGCGAAAACGGGTGAGTCACCCTCCTGGAATTTTAACAAGTACCTGGTGAGTAAAGACGAACAAAAAGTACTGCATTTTGGTAGCCGGGTTAATCCGACTGATCCGAAATTTATCGCTGAATTGGAACAGCTGTTACAAGCGGAGTAGGCAGCTGGGCACGCTGGTTAGCCAGCGGCCTGCGTCGCTTCAAAGCCGCTATCAATGGCCGCTGGTGCTGCACTGGCGGCTTCACGTGCCAGCTCGTCGCAGCGTTCATTCTCCGGGTGCCCATTGTGACCCTTAACCCAGTGCCAGTTTATCTGGTGTGGCTGACAAGCTTGGTCCAGCCTTTGCCACAGATCCTGATTTTTTACCGGTTGTTTTTGGCTGGTTTTCCAGTTATTGCGTTTCCAGCCCGCCAACCATTGGGTTATTCCCAGTCGCACATACTGGCTGTCAGTCGTCAGATCAACCAGGCAGGGGGTTTTTAATGCCTCCAGGCCAACGATAGCTGCCAGCAATTCCATCCGATTATTGGTCGTCAGACGAAAGCCGCCTTTTAACTCTTTGCGGTGTTGTTGATAGCATAGAATAGTGCCATAGCCGCCCGGTCCCGGGTTACCGAGGCAGGAACCGTCGGTATAGATTGCAACACTTTTCTTCATTTGGCCTTTCCTAAGCTGAAAACGGCGTATAATCTAGCGTAAATACAATGAAAAAGCGAAACTGCAGATGGCAAAGCGACAAATTATCCTTGATACCGAAACCACCGGCATTAACCCGAAAGAGGGGCATAGGATTATCGAGATTGGTTGTGTTGAGCTGATCAACCGGCGTTTTACCGGCAATAACTTTCATGTTTATATCAATCCGGAACGGGAAATCGAAGCGGAAGCCATTGCCGTGCACGGCATTACTAACGAGCGTTTGGCAGCAGAGCCGAAATTCCGCGATATCGCCCAAGCCTTTTTCAATTATATTCAGGGCGCCGAATTAGTTATTCATAACGCGGCCTTTGACGTCGGCTTTATCAATCATGAGTTTGCGCTATTAAAACCGGCACTGCCTCCGGTTGCACAGTATTGCACCGTACTTGATACTTTAATGCTGGCGCGTGAGCTGCACCCGGGTCAAAAGAATAACCTGGATGCGTTATGTAAACGCTACGATATTAATAACAGTCATCGTACCTTGCACGGCGCCTTGTTGGATGCGGAGATCCTGGCTGATGTCTATCTGTTGATGACCGGTGGCCAGGTCAGTCTGAATCTGGCGGCAGAGGAAGAGTCACAACAGCAAATGCAGGACAATTTACAGCCGGTGCAACGTAGTGGACGCTTGAAAGTGATTCGGGCCAATCAGGCTGAGCTTAGCGCTCATGAGAGCCGGCTTGATTTGGTGCAGAAAAAAGGAGGAACCTGCCTGTGGCGCGGTTAATTTTACTGTTCGCGGCCTTGCTGCTTAGCGGTACTGGGGTGGCACAGCAGGATACGGCAACACCGGCAGCGCAGGTAAAGTCTGATACCGGGCTGACTATTCTGGATCAGCTACCAGTGCGTAATCAGATCCCGTTACTGGATAATCGTTTTCGGATTGATGATGGTGTTGACAGTATCACACTGGTGTTTTTCCGTCGTCAAGGCACGGCATCGGTGGTACTGGTGCGTCCTGACGGCAGCAAGGTGTTCTATAACACAGCCAAAGACCATAATATGCGTTGGCACGATGCCGCAACCTATGACTTAATTGAGATTAATAATCCGATGCCGGGCCCGTGGCAGGCCGTAGGGCGAATTTTACCGGAAAGCCGGATCCTGGTATTAACTGATATTCAGTTGCAGGTTGATTCTTTACCAGCATCTTTAATGGTTGGGGAAACGTTTAAGCTTACCGCTCGCCTGATGGATGGTGATCAGGTGGTGAATGCCCGTGATTTTCGTGAGATCTTGACGCTGCAAGTGCTATTTATCAGCACCAATAATAAAGAACAGGATAATTACGGTCGTGGCCTGGCTGAAGTTGCCAGTTTCCGCGATGATGGTAGAGGGTATGACGCCAGCGCGCGTGATGGTATTTTTACCGGGGAAATTAATCTGACCTTTGGTGCCGGCGAATGGATCCCGCGTTATGTGTTAAAAACACCCTTATATAGTCGCGAGCTGGAGCAGCCGCCCGTGATTATTGCTCCTGCGCCTGTGCAACTGGTATTTGAACAGGCTACTAAGGCGGAGTCGCCACATCAGCTGTCGTTTCAGGCGGTTTCTGCCGACGTTAACCTTAATAGTTTGCTATTTCAGGGCGTCGTTCGCTATCCAGATGGCGAGATGTTGCAATTTTCGCTGACGGATCCGGCCGAGGCCAAAGTGTTAGCGGTTGCGAATAAAGGGGCTGGCAGCTATCTGGTTGATGTCTCGGTATTTGGGCAAATGCAGGATGGTCGCGAGTTCGTCCTTAACCTGCCACAAGAGCGGTTTCTGGTAATGCTGCAGGCGCAAGAGGCGCCGGCGTTAACAGAATTACCTCCTGAGTTACAACAACCGGTTCCCCCTGTTATTGAACAGCCAGAACCAGAACCTTTTCCGTGGGGACTTGTGATCTTATCAAATTTACTGATTCTGGGGCTTGGTGCCACAGCGATTTGGTTGGTGATTACTGGTCGGGGTTTTAGCGCCTTACTATTTTGGCGCAAAAAAAACGTGCCTGCCGCAGCTAAAGCTATGCCAGGTGCTACCAAGAGCAACGCTGCGAGCAGCGCAAAACCTACTCAATCGAAGGAAAAAGACGATATATTAGACCTTTCGTTACCGGATGATTAAGGAATAGGCAAAAGCGGCAAAAAAGATGTTGACGGCTTTCGGCCATATCCGTATCATTCCCGCCGCACCAGACGATACCCATCTGATAGTTTGGTGCACTGCGCGGAGCGGTAGTTCAGTCGGTTAGAATACCGGCCTGTCACGCCGGGGGTCGCGGGTTCGAGTCCCGTCCGCTCCGCCAATTTTCGATGCTTTCCGGAGCGGTAGTTCAGTCGGTTAGAATACCGGCCTGTCACGCCGGGGGTCGCGGGTTCGAGTCCCGTCCGCTCCGCCACTAGCATCGAAACAGCTTCCTGATCCGGAGCGGTAGTTCAGTCGGTTAGAATACCGGCCTGTCACGCCGGGGGTCGCGGGTTCGAGTCCCGTCCGCTCCGCCACTTCAGTAAGTTATCACCTGAGCAGTAGCTCACTCCAGCGCGGAGCGGTAGTTCAGTCGGTTAGAATACCGGCCTGTCACGCCGGGGGTCGCGGGTTCGAGTCCCGTCCGCTCCGCCACTTTAATTCCATAAGCAATTAAGTATGTCTGAGCGGTAGTTCAGTCGGTTGCTTTCTGTTAAGAATCAGCCGGCCTGTCACGCCGGGGGTCGCGGGTTCGAGTCCCGTCCGCTCCGCCACTTTAATTCCATAAGTAATTTAGTATGCCTGAGCGGTAGTTCAGTCGGTTGCTTTCTATTAAGAATCAGCCGGCCTGTCACGCCGGGGGTCGCGGGTTCGAGTCCCGTCCGCTCCGCCACTTTAATTCCATAAGTAATTTAGTATGTCTGAGCGGTAGTTCAGTCGGTTTTTTTCGATTTTTTTATTCGCTTTTTGCTTTGTGAGCCGCTTTTTGTTGATACATCCCTAAATCGGCATGATGCAATAGCGTTTCAAGATCCTGGGCATCGTGCGGGAAGCGAGCATGGCCAAGGCTATATTGGATAGTAAATGCTGTACCTTGGTGCGTAAAAGGGCTATCGCTCAGCTTCGCGGCGATCTTGCTGATAATTGCTTGTAAATCGTGCTCTGTGCTGACTCTTGGCAATATGACTAAGAATTCATCGCCGGAGAGGCGGCAAGCACTGTCTGAGCCACGTAAAGCACGCTGCAGCCGATGGGCGACGGCTTGTAACAGGGCATCGCCTACAGCATGGCCGTATTGATCGTTAACGTCTTTAAATTTATCCAAGTCTAAACTGAGGATGCTAAAGTCAGATTGACTTTTTACCAGTCGTTCCAGCATTTGTATTGCAAAACGCCGGTTTGGTAAGGCGGTCAGTGCATCTTGCAGTGAATTGCGTCTGGCAATCCGATAGGCATAAAACAGGCTGAGCAGCACCAGCATCAGCAATAAACATAAGCTATAACCGACCAGCCGGACCGTAATGGCAATCAAAGTACTGCCTTTTAATTCGCTATGCTCTGGTAAGGCAATGGCCAGCTGCCAGCTACCGGTCAGCAGCCGGATTGTTTCGCTGGCGAAGGCCTGCTCAAAAACCTCAGGCTCGCCGCGGAACACCTCGCCGGTTTCTCCTGTTGCATCTTTACCGCGCAATGCTAAGCGTACTTTCTGTTCAAGAGCTAGCAAGCCAGACAGCTGAAAGAGTTTATCAATATCAATAACCACACTGCAGGTACCCCAGTACTGCTGATTAGTCGGCGGATCGATAAAAACCGGCATCCGGGCAATAACTGCACTCCCACCCTGCACCAACGGCAAGGGACCGGCGATATAAATCTCTTGTCTTCGGCGCGCTAGCTCCACCGTGCGTAGTTGTTCGGGGTTATTGCGATAATCTAAGCCGATCACCGCTTCATTACCGCGTAACGGGTAAACAAACTGCACCACGTTATCCGGCGCGACTGCCAGATTGCGAATGCTGGTTGCTTTTAGCATCAAGGTTTCGGATAGTTTTTCCCAGTCTGCCGCACTGGACTGCGGATTAACGGTGATAATGGTCGCCAGACTATCAGCCAAAAAGATATTCGCATTGAGCTCCGATTCGATATTGGCACGCACCAGCGACAACTGCTGGCTAAGAGAAGACTGATACTGTTGTTGTAACCGTTGCTGAAAATCACGATGCAGATATTCTACCAGCACAATACTGCCAGCGGTGAGCAGCAACAACGCCAGTGACATTCCACATTTCTGCTTATTAGTTAGCAGTTTAAGTTTTTTCATCTCGTGCCCGGATCCCTGCGTAGCAACGGTGTTTCCTTGATTTAAAGCCAGCCTCAGGCGTGGCGGGTTCTGGCAAAACGCGCCAGTTGCTTTTGAGTAACGGCTGTGCCTTCCAGTAAGTTACGGGCAGCATCATCAATCGCAGCCATTTGCTGATAGGCCTGATTGGTCATTTGTTCAATTGCCGTTAAGTGCACATGCGTTTGCCGGTACTTTTGCTCCAGGCTATTCACGCTGCCACTGATATTCAGCATACCACCGCGGGCAGCTTGCAATTCGGTTTGTAGCAATGAAAATTCATGATTAGTAGTATTGATTTGGCTGCTGGCGTGTTGCGCTTGCTGATTAAGACTATCCGATTCCTGCTTGGTTTCTTTTACCAGCCGCTCCATATCATTCAGAAAGCCCGAGATTTGCTTGGTGGCATCATTAACCTTGGCTGCCAGCGTACGAACTTCATCGGCAACTACCGCAAAGCCGCGACCCGCGTCGCCAGCTCTGGCCGCCTCTATGGCCGCATTTAATGCCAGTAAATTCGTTTGATCGGAGAAGCCCTCTACCATCACCAGAATTTGGCGCACGTTTTCAGAGTTTTTCTGCAAGCCATTAATGGTCGCGCCGAACGAGTCGAGCAAAGCGGCGATGGCGGTTAATTGGCGGTTAAGCTGTTGCATTTGGTCACTGGCAACCTTGGCTTTATCAGTAGCTGCGTGAGTAACCTGACCGACTTTATCGCTGCTTTGTACGATATTGGCCAGAAACTCCACCACTTCATCACTATCGCGGCGAATTTGTTGATTACGCTGCTCAGTATCCTGCAAATTACGGCGTGTTTGTTTGACGGCTGCGGAAACTTGCTCGTTAATCTCGTGGTTATCCTGGGCTTGCTGATGCACTTTACCCAGCACCTCACTTAATTGGGCAACAAAATGGTTGAACTCTTCGGATAAAGTGCGGAACTCATCGAAAGTAAACGCCGGTAGGCGTTGGCTGAGATCTGCACCCTGACGATTGCTCTCATGCAAGGTCCCGACCAGCGCCTGCACCGGGCGGACAATTAAATGCTGTAAATAAAAGCCGGTAAATATAAACGCCACACTACCCGCAATGAGCAAGCACCACCAAAGACCGCGCTCGGGGCTTTGTGGGTAAGCCATCCACAGCGCAAGTGCGAAAAACACAGCAATAAATAGCATATTGCCGGCAATTTTCCGGTTTAAGGTGTAGAAAAAATTGCGCTCAATAAAGCTATACAGGGCCATGAATCTCTCCATTACGACTGAGACCTCTTTTGATTTTTTGACAGCATAACACAACAAAATAGCGAAACTTTGATCTCAACACTGACAATAGCTTAGTTTTAACACAGCGCCAAGATGCTGAACGATAGTAAAAAACAAAACCCGGCAACAAAGGCCGGGTTAGCTAAGTAAGAAGCTGTTACAGGCTCTGTCAGCCTGGATTAAAACTTGTAGATGGTACCAAAAGATAAAGCGACCGGATCGGCGCCTGGTGTAATGGTCAGGCGCTTACCATGACCGCCCGCCGACACATTAAAGTTAGCCCGGTCAGCATTATCTGTCATTGCCACAGCCGCATAAAAACTGAGTGATTTATTAAGCGCCCGGTCAACACCCAGCGCAAGCATGGACGCATCGCTATCGGAAACATCAGCACTTTCTGCTTGGTAGTACTGCGCCGATAAGTCATAAGCGCCAAGTTTATAGCCAAGGCCCAAGCCCCAGGCATCACGGTCGCCGCCGCTAAAGTTTTTCGTTTGCTGATAAAACGCCGCTAATTGCCAGCTATCATTTAATTTATAACGTGTACCGAGGCGAAGACCGCTTGGGGTAGCAACCGCATTACCCTGAGCATCGTCGAGTTGGTTTTGCCGTTCATAAGCCAGCATTACCAATAAACCGTCTGCGCTGTAGGTGATTGAACTACTGATGGCATCGTTTTCATTTTGCGGTGTGCTGCCGGTGGCATCGTTAGTGGAGTAATGTACATCGACCGTTAAGTTACTAAATACCGGGCTTTGATAATGAATACCGTTACGAAAACGTTTATCCAGGCTTACACCGCCGCCTGATACGATATTGCGCGCGTCACCGATTTTGTCGCCGAAAAAGTCAGTGCGCGAGCGTACTTTTTTCATAGGCGTATCGAAATAACCAATTCGTGCCATACCAAAATCACCTTGTAAACCAACAAAGGTATCGCGGGCATCGAAGTAATCACTGCCCGTATCGCCTTCCTCAACCCGAACTAATGCCTCGATCTGGCCAATAACTTGGAGCCCAGGCTGCACTTCATCGAAGCTTTAACGCCGATCCGGCTAGAGTTGCTGGAAATATTTAACCCGCTGTCAACGTCATTATCCAGATGGTCTACTGAAACGTGGATCTGGCCATAAAAGCCAATGTTTGCGGCCTGGCTGGCGCTAAGTGGAGATAATGCCAGCAGGACACCGGCAGCAGCATAGTGAAGTTTCATACAAGCCTCTTTATGACATTTTTATGTCAAATGTTCTACCAAGCAGAGTATGACATTAAAATAATTAAAGCTGGTAGCTAAATGACAGTTTGCAGTGATGCATATCAAACAGCCGCGAAGAAGTGCGGCTGTTTAAAAGCAAGTCCCATTATCTTTAAAGACTATAACGGGTTGCCAGTTACGCGCAGCTTGGTTAGCTAATCTTTAATTTGCGGGCCACGAACCAGCCTACGATCATCGCCAAAACAAAACCCAGGGTACCGCTACTGCCTGAGGATAAAGCACTGATTGCAGGTCCCGGACAGTAACCGACCATACCCCAGCCTAAGCCAAATACAGCAGCACCAATTAATAAGGGTTTATCGATATAACGGGCTGAGGGCAGATAAAATTGTTTATCAAACAATGGCGCTGGCTTATGGATAAATAGCCGGTAGCCGACAGAATACACTGCCAGAGCGCCGGCCATAACCAGTGCTAAACTCGGGTCCCAGTCGCCACTCAGATCAAGAAAAGCCAGCACTTTCTGTGGGTCAATCATCTTTGAGATCGCCATGCCCACTGACATCAGTAAACCGGCGAGAAAAGCGATTAAGAGTTTCATAGTTGACTCCTTAAAACAGCAAACTGGCAGCGAGCACACCAAACAGCATAAACACCATAGTGGCAGCTAACGAGCGTGGCGAAAAGCGGCCAATCCCGCACACGCCATGACCAGAAGTGCAACCTGAGCCCCAGGCAGTGCCGAGGCCAACCAGCAAACCCGCGGCCAGCGTGAAGGGGCTAAATTCAGGTGTGCTATAACTAAAATCCTGATAAAACAAAGCTGTTAACAATGGTCCTGCGACCAAGCCGAGCACAAAGGCCAGCCGCCAGACTTTGTCTTCTTTTTGGAATAACAGGGCGCTGGTAATACCGGAGATACCGGCAATTCGGCCAAGACCAACCAGTAATAATAAGGCGCCCAAGCCAATTAACGCACCGCCTAATAGTGCAGATACCGGAGTAAAGTTTTCCATTTAAACCTCCTAAGCTTTAACCGGGTAACCGGCGTCTTGCCAGGCCATCATGCCGCCGGCAACGGAATAGACATCGCTAAAGCCCATACGCTGCAAAGATTCTGCTGCCAGCGCCGAACGGGCACCGGAGCGGCAAATCAGATACAGCGGTTGCTCTGCCAGTTGCGCTAATGCCACTTCAGCGGCGCAGCCACTGGCGGCGACCAGCGGATGATTGGGTAATTGCATTTCTAATACGCCACGCGGGTAATTTACTGCACCAACGATATGCGCCTGGGTAAACTCCGCCGGTTCACGCACATCAATCAGTAAGGGTTCGCTTTGTTGCTGCAAGTAAGCAGCCAGCTGAGCAACATCGACTTCTTTAATTGCCGCTTTAGCTTCGGCGACCAGCTGTTGTGAGGTTTTCATAGAGATCTCCGTTAAGTTGCAAGCATTAAGTTATTTCAGTACCGACTGGCTAATCACGACTACCGCCATCACCGCCAGGAAGAGCGCAAAACCTTTTTGTAATTTTGCTTTTGGCAACTTTTGACCCAGCCAGTTGCCGGCAAAACTGCCAATAAAACCCGCCACCACCATTATTGCAATCACCTGCCAGTTAAAGCTCATGCCGGCGGCACTAAAAGCCAGATAATACTTGGTAAAGCCAGCAAAAGACTTCATCGCAATAATGCCAAGGCTGGTTGCCACGGCGATACCCAATGGCAAACCAGCCATCAGTACCAGTGCAGGTACAATTAAAAAGCCACCACCCACACCGACAAAGCCAGTAATGGCACCAACCACTAAACCGTCGGCCACCACTTTGACCGGTTGAAATGGTCGTTGATTTGCTGTTTCCTGTTGGTTGTTACGCCACATAAAAATAGCAGCAACCACCATCAGGATTGCGAAGACGAGTAGCTGCCAGCGGCTATCGACCAGAGTTCCGATCCAGGCGCCACCGTAAGTACCAAACATACCAGGAACACCAAACCACCACAGATGGCGCCAGCTAATGCGCTTTTGCCAGGCATTTTGTGCGGAACCGAGCAAACTTATACCGGCCACAATTAGCAGCGACGAGGCAATCGCCAGCTCCGCCGGCATCTGTAGTAAATACAACAGCACCGGCACCGTCAGAATGGAACCGCCCGAGCCGAACAGACCTAAACTGATACCGATAATAAGTGCGCCAAGTAATACGAACATTCGGACTCCATATTCTATTTTTGAATATGCTTATAACTTGTTTGCATTCTAGGCGCCTTTTCGCTAAGCTGCAACTAAAATTTAGTATTAACTAATTTTAGAGGCTGAATGCGATGTCACAACAAAATTTACTGATTGAAATGTTCTTTGATCACGACAGCTCCACCTTTAGCTATGTGGTAGCAGATAAAGCAACAGGTCAAGCTGCGATTATCGATCCGGTATTAAACTATGATGCAGCAGCTGGCGCGGTAAGCACCATTGATGCCGATAAGATGCTGGCGTTTTTAAAGGCTAACAACCTGAAACTGCAATGGGTGCTGGAAACCCATGCTCATGCCGACCATTTATCAGCAGCACATTATTTAAAGCAACAAACCGGTGCCAGCATTGCCATTGGCGAAGGGATCCGTAAGGTGCAGCAGACCTTTAAGGTGGTATTTAATATCAGTGATCAGGAGCTGCTGGCCAAGGGCGATTATTTTGATAAGTTATTTGCTGATAATGAGGAATTTCAGATTGGTGGCATTAAGGCTAAGGTGATCAATACGCCTGGCCATACCAACGACAGCGTCAGTTATCTGATAGCCGGTAATTTGTTTGTGGGTGACTCCTTGTTTATGCCTGACGCAGGCACAGCGCGCTGTGATTTCCCGGGCGGCGATGCCCATATTCTGTATCGCTCGATCCAGCGTATCTACCAGCTGCCGGAGGAAACCGTGATCTATATGTGCCACGATTATCAGCCGAATGGCCGCGAGCTGTTATATAAAACCACCGTCGCCGAGCAAAAACAGCACAATATACATGTCAAAGCCGATACGGTTGAGGCAGATTTTGTCGCCAGACGTGAAGCGCGCGATAGAACCCTGGCGGTGCCACGGCTGATTTATCCGTCGGTGCAGGTGAACATTCGCGGTGGGCAGTTACCGCAGGCGGAGGCGAACGGCAGCCGTTATATTAAGATCCCGTTAAAAGGTGCGCTCTGACATCTCAAAGCGTAAAAAAATAAAGGCAGCCTCGGCTGCCTCAGACTGCTGACAAAGTCCT
>NZ_LCWL01000003.1:0-69785 GCF_001441695.1 Alishewanella sp. WH16-1
GCTTAACTGACCGGCATTAAGGCGCCGCCTGCTTTTTTGTTTTCAGGTCCGCTGTGCTATTCATCGACACCGGGCAGTTTGATATTGACAGCGTGTAAGCCTTTGGGGCCCTCAGACAAGTCGAATACCACGTCCTGGCCCGCTTTCAGCGTGCGGTAGCCATCCATGTTAATGGTTGAATAATGTGCGAAGATATCTTCGTCACGTCCGTCTTCCCGGATAAATCCAAATCCTTTGGCATTATTGAACCATTTCACTTTACCGGTAGCCATACTACTTACTTCCTTCTCTAAGTTAGCTATATTCTGTATGCTAGTGAGGCACATAGCAGGAGCCGCAACAGGCCCCGTTATTTAATGTAGATAATTTGAGCAAACAGTCAAGGTATTTGCAAAAATAAGCTAAAACCTTTACGCAATTTTAATAACACGCGCCTTTGCTGGATGGCGCTCGCATGGCTATAGTTAATTTATGAGCGGTAAGCAGAATCCCAACGTACATTTTGATGATATTGCAGAACTCACCCGGCAGCGGCTGGCACCGCCACCGATGTATAAGGTGATTTTGCATAACGATGACTATACCCCGATGGACTTTGTCATCGATGTACTGAGCCGGTTCTTTAATATGCAGTATGAAAGAGCCACCGAAATTATGCTGAAAGTACATTACGAAGGCAGTGCGGTTTGTGGGGTTTTTACTGCCGAAATTGCCGAAACCAAGGTGCAGCAAGTGATGACCTATGCTAAAGAGCATCAGCATCCGTTGCTTTGTACCATGGAACGCGCTTAAAACCGTTGGCATCCCGGGGCTGTGGTCAAGGATGTCTCTAACTCAGGTGGATTAGGAGTGATGTATGTTAAATAAAGATCTTGAGTTAACGCTGAATATGGCATTCAGGTTTGCGCGCGAACGCCGGCATGAGTTTATGACGGTTGAGCATTTGTTATTAGCGTTGTTGGATAACCCTTCGGCCGGTGCGGCCTTAAAGTCTTGCGGCGCCAATCTGGATAAATTACGTCAGGAGCTGGCCAGCTTTATCGATTCTACCACCCCGGTGTTGCCGGAAGGCGAGCTGGAGCGGGATACGCAGCCGACACTGGGCTTTCAGCGCGTATTACAGCGCGCGGTCTTTCATGTGCAATCCTCAGGTAAGTCCGAAGTCAATGGCGCCAATGTGCTGGTGGCGATCTTCTCTGAGCAGGAATCGCAGGCGGTTTACTTGCTGAAGAAAATTGATATCACCCGGCTGGATGTGGTGAATTATATTTCGCACGGCATTACCAAAACTGAAAAGCTGGAACAACACGAAGACGTCCCTCAGGACGAGATTGGCGAGCAGGGCGGTGAAGAGCATCGCTATCTGGAAAACTTTACTGCTAACCTGAATGTGCAGGCAAAAAATGGCCTGATTGATCCGCTGATTGGCCGTGATGCAGAGGTAGAGCGGGCAGTACAAATCCTTTGTCGACGTAAGAAAAATAACCCCTTGCTGGTCGGTGAAGCGGGTGTCGGTAAAACCGCCATTGCCGAAGGTCTGGCCTGGCGTATTATCAAGCAGCAAGTGCCGGATGTGATTGCTGATGCCACCATCTACTCGCTGGATATGGGCGCTTTGCTGGCCGGTACCAAATACCGCGGTGATTTTGAAAAGCGCTTAAAATCGCTATTAAAAGAAATTGAGCGCGAGAAAAATGCCATCCTGTTTATTGATGAAATTCATACCGTGATTGGGGCCGGTGCGGCCTCAGGCGGCGTGATGGACGCCTCGAATCTGATTAAGCCGTTGCTGTCGAGCGGCCGCTTACGCTGTATGGGGTCGACCACCTATCAGGAATTTAAAAATATCTTCGAAAAAGATACCGCACTGGTGCGGCGCTTTCAAAAAATCGATGTGGTAGAGCCCAGTGTCGAAGATACCACCCGCATACTGCTGGGCTTAAAAGAACGTTACGAGCAACACCATAATGTCAAATACACCCAGAAAGCACTGCGCGCTGCTGCTGAACTGTCGGCAAAATATATCAGCGAGCGGCATTTACCGGATAAAGCCATTGATGTGATTGATGAGGCGGGTGCCTCACAACGGCTGTTACCGGCATCGAAGCGCAAAAAAGTGATTAATGTCGCTGAGATTGAGCAAGTGATTGCCAAAATCGCCCGTATTCCGGAGAAGTCCGTATCCGCCTCGGATAAAGATGTGCTGGCCAATCTGGATCGTAACCTGAAATTGGTGGTGTTTGGCCAAAACGAACCGATTGAAGCGCTAACGGCGGCGATCCGCTTATCACGTTCCGGCTTGGGTAATGAGGAAAAACCTATTGGTAGCTTCCTGTTCGCCGGGCCTACCGGGGTCGGGAAAACCGAAGTCACCAAGCAGTTGGCTAAGGTGATGGGCGTAGAGCTGCTGCGCTTTGATATGTCAGAATATATGGAGCGCCATGCAGTCAGTCGCTTAATTGGCGCGCCACCGGGCTATGTTGGTTTTGAGCAGGGCGGCTTGCTGACTGATGCGGTCTCCAAGCATCCGTACTCGGTGGTACTATTGGATGAAATCGAAAAGGCGCACTCGGATATCTACAACATCCTGTTGCAGGTAATGGATCACGGCACCCTGACCGATAATAACGGTCGCAAGATTGATTTTCGCAATGTGATCCTGGTGATGACGACCAATGCCGGGGTACAGGAAACGGTGCGTAAGTCGATTGGTTTTAAACAGCAGGATCATAGTCATGATGCGCTCAGTGAAATCAATAAAACCTTTAGTCCGGAGTTCCGTAACCGGCTCGATGGCATTATCTGGTTTCAACATTTGGATCAGGAGATTATTCTGCAAATTGTTGATAAGTTTATTTGTGACTTGCAGGTACAACTGGATAAGAAACAGGTGTCACTGGAGCTCAGTAGCGAAGCGCGGCAGTGGCTGGCGGCTAAGGGCTATGATCATGCGATGGGTGCCCGGCCGATGGCGCGGGTGATCCAGGAGCAACTGAAAAAGCCGTTGGCTAATGAGATCCTGTTTGGGGTGCTAACGGAAGGCGGTGATGTGCGGGTTGAACTGGTGGCGGATAAACTGGAATTTCACTACCAGACGGCTAAAGCCATTGCCACCGAAGCACAGCCGGGCTGATCACCCGGCGACTGCAACAACAGCCATAATGCGATTACAGTGACGGTATTGGCAGCTAAAACGCAAAAACCCGGCTAAGCCGGGTTTGCCTGGTGCGCTGCCAACATCCTGATATTTGGCGGCGGCTAAGGCTGCTTAACGCTGGCGGAATACGATCCGGCCTTTGGTCAGATCATAAGGCGTCAGTTCTACGGTAACCTTGTCACCGGTTAAAATGCGGATATAGTTTTTGCGCATTTTGCCGGAAATATGTGCGATCACCACGTGACCATTTTCCAGCTCAACTTTGAACATGGTGTTTGGCAGGGTATCCAAAATGGTACCTTGCATTTCAATTACATCTTCTTTCGCCATTCAGCGTACTCGCCTCTAATAAAATTTGGTGCCTTTGGAAAAACAGCGCAGATTGTGCCGAAAAGCAGCCGATAAGTAAAGCAGCAAGCGCTTTTTTAAGCAAATGAGTGCCAGCTACCGTTAAAATAACGCTGATGCGGTAAGAATTGCTGTTTATACGCCATTTTACGACAACCATCGACCTGATAGCCAAGGTAAACATAGTCGGCATCCTGGCTTGTTGCCAGTTGTAGCAGATATAAGATCGCCAGTTTACCGGGCGAGAAGGGCTCACTTTGCTGGCTAAAAAAGGTATACACTGCTGAATAAGCGCCGGCGAGTTCATCCACCACCATTACAGCCTGTAACACCCCGGCCTGATACAGCTGCAGTAATCTGATCGGCTGCCATGTACTGTCCAGCAGGGAGTCCAGTTGCTCCTGAGTTGCTGGGTGCATTACGCCATCCGAATGTTTAAAGGCAATATAATCGGCAAATAAATGAAATAACGGTTGCCGCTCCGCGGGCGAAGCGGGCACTTTAGTCAGTTGATAATGCCAGCCGCTGCGTGCCGCTTTGTTCAATAGGCGGCGCTGACTGGCACTGGCTTTAAAATCGGTTACCGGGATCCGCAATGACTGGCAGGCGTGACAATTGGGACAATGTGGCCGGTACAGTTGATTGCCGCTGCGCCGGAAATTATGTTTGATCAGTAATTGGTATAAACTGGCATCCAGCGGTTCTGGTGTTAACAGCACGGCTAGTTGTTCCTGTTCCGTTGCCAGGTAACTGCACGCTGCGGGCGGTGTTAAACCAAATTGCAGGCTTTGCTCAGTCACTGCGTTACTCCAACACCAAAGGTTGCGGTCGCCAGTGCCCCGGAGGGGCCGCTTGTGAACTTAAGCTAGTCAATAACGGCAGATAATCGTGGCGCGGCAACACGGTCGCCCCCAAGCGCATTAAGAACGGGTTGGGTAACTGGCAGTCAATCCAGCCGGGGGCATAGCGCTGCAAATGCTGTTGCAGCGCTATCAACGCAAATTTGGCACCATTATCGATGCGATTAAACATCGATTCGCCACAAAAAATTTGCCCCAGCTGCACGCCATATAAGCCACCGACCAGTTGCTTGTCGTGCCAGACTTCGACACTGTGCGCCAGTCCCTGTTGGTGCAGCGCCAGATAGGCTTGCTGCATCGGTGGCAGGATCCAGGTTTGTGCCTGACTGGGCCGGGGTTCGGCACACTTGCTGATCACTGCGGCAAACGCCTGATTTAGCGTGACGGTTAACTGCTCACGGCGTAATTGCTTGCGCAAGGTACGGTTTAAGCTGAGCGTATCGGGTGCAAAGACAGCGCGGGTAGCAGGGCTCCACCAGAGTAGAGGGTCGCCTTCAGAAAACCATGGAAAGATACCGCTTTGATAGGCCAGCTGCAGGCGTGCGACCGAGAGATCACCGCCCATCGCCAGCAAGCCATCGGGCTCCCGCAGCGCCTGTTGTACGGGCGGGAACCAGAGTTCATCTGCTAATAGCTCCGGCAGATAGATAGGCATCAGGCAGGGCGCGGGCAAGCTGAAGCCGCATGTTGCGGCTTCATACGCTGTTATTTACCCAGGGCGTCCAGATAGCGCTCGGCATCCAGCGCAGCCATACAACCGGAACCGGCTGAGGTAATGGCCTGACGGTAGATATGGTCTGCCACATCACCGGCAGCGAACACCCCGGCGATGCTGGTCTGGGTGGCATTGCCTTCAGTGCCGCTTTGCACTTTCAAATAACCACCATTCATTTCCAGCTGACCGGCAAAAATATCGGTATTGGGTTTGTGGCCGATGGCGATAAAGACGCCTTGTAGTGCCAGCTCTTTTGCCGCTTCGCCTTGAGTCGACTTTAACCGCACACCGGTCACGCCCATCTCATCACCCAGCACTTCATCCAGTTCGCGGTGGGTATGCAGAATAATATTGCCGCTGGCAACTTTAGCCATTAAGCGGTCAATCAGAATTTTCTCGGCTTTAAAGCTGTCACGACGGTGCACCAAATGCACTTCGGCCGCGATATTGGATAAATACAGCGCCTCTTCCACCGCAGTATTACCACCACCGACTACCGCGACTTTCTGATTGCGGTAGAAGAAACCATCACAGGTAGCACAGGCTGATACACCGCGGCCGCTATACGCCTGCTCCGACGGTAAGCCCAGATATTTGGCGGAAGCGCCGGTGGCGATAATCAGCGCATCACAGCTGTACTGGCCGTTGTCGCCGGTCAGGATAAAGGGCCGCTGTTGCAGGTTAACGGTATGAATATGGTCAAACACGATTTCGGTATTAAAGGTTTCCGCATGCTCACGCATCCGCTCCATCAGCGCCGGGCCAGTTAAACCGTGCGCATCACCGGGCCAGTTCTCGACTTCGGTGGTGGTGGTCAGCTGACCGCCTTGCTGCATCCCGGTTACCAGTACCGGTTGTAAGTTGGCGCGAGCCGCGTAAACGGCGGCAGTGTAACCGGCAGGGCCAGAGCCCAGAATAAGCAGTTTGCTGTGTTTAACCTCTGACATCAGAGCACTCCATTGGAAAATAATGCAAAAAAGATAGCGGGATTCTACGGAAAGCCAGCACAAAGCGAAACCCCGTTGTCGGGAAATGGCGACGGTATAACTGTAAATAAAGGCGCACGCAGCATTAAAAAATAAGTTGTTGCAGATGAGGATTATCGACGGTTACCTTTAGCTGGCGGATCTGAGACAGTGGTAGCAGCTGTTGCGTGCTCTGCTGCTGCAGCACCAAACATTCCTGTCGCGTCGCGTTATAGCGGGTGTCTATGGCGGTGCCACTTAGCATATCGCCATTGTGCAGTGTCAGCAGCAGCGGATAACGATAGAGGCAGACAATCTCGATATAATCATGTTTGTCACAATCCAGCATAGTCGTGTCATCCCAGGCTCGTTCAGTTCAGCAAGGTATAGCCAAACTCACTCTGAACTGCAACCTATCAGTCTGTTGTAGCTAGCCGCCTGGTCTGCTTGCTATACCCTGCGGCTTTGAGCCGCTACAATACGCTCTTTTGTAAGGAGGCCTTATGCCATTACTGGTGGTGATCGGCTATGTCTGGCCTGAGCCGGCGTCTTCCGCGGCGGGCAGCCGGATGCTGAGTTTAATTCAGCTGTTTCAGGCGCAAGGCTGGCAGGTTTGCTTTGCCAGCACGGCTGAGCCCGGGCCGCATCGGGTGGATTTACCGGCCATTGGTGTAACGGAACAGCGCATTGCCCTAAATTGCGATAGCTTTGACCAGTGGCTGAAAGAAGTGAACCCGCAGGCGGTGTTATTTGACCGTTTTATGCTGGAAGAACAGTTTGGCTGGCGGGTCGCGGCAAGTTGCCCGGATGCCTTGCGCTTACTGGATATGGAAGACTTACATGCGCTGCGTCAGGCAAGGCTCGACGCCGTTAAAGCCGGGGACGCGCTGGTGGCAAAAGAGGTAGCGGTAGCGCGGCTAAATAACGAGCTGGCGCTGCGGGAAATTGCCGCCATCTATCGCTGTGATCTGACATTGGTGATTTCCGATTATGAGATGCAGTTGCTACAGCAGCATTACCGGGTGCCATCTGAGCTGCTCTGTTACTGTCCGTTCTGGCATGCAGCCAGAGTGCCGGCCGTGCCGGCTTTTGCTGAGCGCGCACACTTTATCAGTATCGGCAATTTTCGCCATGGCCCGAACTGGCAGGCGGTACTCTGGCTGAAACAACAACTCTGGCCGCAGATCCGTAAGGCCTTACCACAGGCCGAGTTACATATTTACGGCGCCTATCCGCCGCCTAAAGCCACGGCATTGCATAATGCCCGTGACGGTTTTTTGGTGAAAGGCTGGGCTGCGGACGCGGTAGCGGTGATGCAACAGGCGCGGCTTTGCCTGGCGCCGCTGCAATTTGGCGCCGGGTTAAAAGGCAAATTGCTCGAAGCGATGCAATGCGGCACTCCCAGTGTTACCACCTCAATTGGCGCCGAGGGCATGCAGGCTGGCGCAGGCTGGGGCGGCGCTATTGCCGATACTGCAGAGGCGTTTTGTCAGGCCGCCGTGGCTTTATATCAGGATGAAACGCCCTGGCTGGCAGCACAGCAGCAGGGCTATCAGATCCTGCAGCAGCGCTTTGGCGCTGAGCAGGCAAGCCGGGTTTGGCGACAATTAGCAGCTTTGCTCAATGCTAGTGCTGAGCAAACCGCTGCGCGGCGGCAACGCAATTTTACCGGCCTGATGTTACAATCACACGCTTATCGCAGCAGCCACTATATGGGGCTGTGGATCACCGCAAAAAACAGGGTTTCAACATGATTACACGGCAGCAATTCGTCGCTTTTATTGATGAAAAACTCGGCAGTGCCCGCATTAAAGATTATTGCCCGAATGGCTTACAGGTAGAAGGGCGCGACACGATCCGTACGGTAGTGACCGGCGTGACCGCCAGTCAGGCCCTGCTGGAGCAGGCGGTGGCGCTCAACGCCGATGCGGTGCTGGTACACCATGGCTATTTCTGGAAAAACGAAGCGATGCCGGTGGTGGGGATGAAAAAGCAGCGCCTGGCCACCTTGCTGAAACATGATATCAATTTACTGGCCTATCATTTGCCACTGGATGTGCATCCACAGCTGGGTAATAACGCTCAGCTTGGCAAAATACTGGGGATCACGGCGCCGCAGCCGGTGTTAACCGCTGAGCCTGCTGGCGTACTGCAAATGGGGCAATTACCCGCGCCGGCAAAGCTCACACAGCTTGCGGCATCGCTTAGCCAGCAGCTAGAGCGTGAGGTTTTGCTCGAAGATGCCGGTATTGGTGAGATCCGCACTGTCGCCTGGTGTACCGGTGGCGGCCAGGGCTATATTGAACAAGCGGCGGCGGCCGGGGCGCAGTTATTTGTTACCGGCGAAGTGTCGGAGCAAACCATTCATGTGGCGCGCGAGCTGGGGATCCATTTTATTGCCGCCGGCCATCATGCCACCGAGCGCTATGGTATTAAAGCGCTGGGCGAATACCTGGCGGCTGAACTTGGCCTCAGCGTCCACTTTATCGATATTCCTAATCCGGCCTAGAGCCGGCCTAACCAGATGCTTTAGCCAACGCCACTATGAGCCAATCTAAGCCATTAAAAGATCGTAATTTTGATAACCTGGCCAGCCGCTTTGCCAGCAATATTTACCAGACTACCAAGGGTAAAATTCGCCAAGCGGTATTGCTGCGTGATTTGCTGGAATTACCCGAGCTCGCTACGCCAACCGCCATTCTCGATGTTGGCGGCGGCCAGGGCCAGCTGGCGCTAAAGCTGGCTGCGCTGGGGCATCAACTGCATCTGACTGATATTTCGGCTGAGATGCTGCAACTGGCGGCAGAGGAGGCAAAGCTTCAGGGGCTGAGCGCGCAGTTACAGATCAGTCAGAGTTCACTGCAAGACTTACCGCAGCGGCTTGGCGGGCAAGCTTACCCGCTGGTGCTGTGTCATGCAGTGCTGGAATGGCTAGCCAAACCAGAAGCCGCGATTAGCCAGTTACGGCAACTAGTGCAGCCGGGCGGCATAGTGTCGCTGATGTTTTATAACCAGGATGCACATCGTTTAAGCAATATCATTTACGGTAACTTTGCCTATGTGCAGGCCGGGTTAAAAGCGAAAAAACCGGTTCGGTTAAATCCGCAGCAGCCGTTATCGCCCCAGCAGGTATTGCAGTGGTGTCAGCAGTCGGGCTTTAGTCTGCTTGGCAAAACCGGGGTGCGTTGCTTTCATGATTATTTGCGCGATCGTAGTCAGCAGCAAAGTCATTATGCTGAGTTAGAAGCGTTGGAGCTGCAGTATAACCGGCAGGAGCCTTATGCGTCGCTGGGCCGTTATATCCATTTGCTGTTACGGGCCTAATCAAACTCAAACTTGTACAACAAGTCGACAGCATTATCCAGACCCGATACTGCTTCCAGATACAAATTACGCAGCAGCCGGTATCGCAGCGTAAACTGACCGATCGGCTGAAAGATGCCAATGCCGTATTTTAGCTGCAGATCCCGGGTTAAATAGCCACTTACCGTTACCTGCGAATTATCACCGGCACCTTCGGTATCCAACATTAAATCACTGACGCCAAAGGCCTCACCGATTTCGCCAACCAGCTTGCCGCTGGAGGAGATACTCATACCAATCAGGCTGGTGGTAACACTGTTAGCATTAAAGCCCGATTCGCTGTCCAGATCCTTGCCCATAATCAGATAGGACAGGGCATTGGCCTGGGGTTTGGCTGGTTCAGAGAAGATGGCGACTACTGGCTCATCAGCCGGGCCTGTGACCCGGATACCGGCAATAACGTCGTCTTCCATATTGGCCGGATTGCGGATTGCTTCGACGTTTAAAAAGGGTTGATCGGCCGGGCCGTTAAAGGTTAGTTTGCCTTGACGAATTAATAAGTCCTGACCATAAGCCCGGAAAGTGCCGTCGACTAATGACACTTCGCCGCGCACTGTTGGATTAAATTGTTGTTGCTGTACCCTGAGTTCACCGGCTAAGCGGCTTTTTAAACCGAAGGCTTCCAGGCGCACCCGCGGTCCCAATTGCACCCGGATATCGGTTTCAATGGCAAACTGTGCGGCCTGAGGATCGCTAACCGGTTGCAGCCGGCGATCCAGCAGAATATGGTCATCGGATAATCCCACCGCATTCTGCGGCAGGCTGTCGACACTGATTGCCGCCCGTGGAATTTGTACTACACCACTCAAACGAGCGCGACCGGGACCCGCATCTAAACGTAAATCGGGCTTGAGATAGAGTTCAGCTTGCGGGATTTGTAGCTTTAACTGATCACCGCTGACTGCCAGGCTGGCATCCCAGGCCGCCAAATCCTGCCAGTTTGCCAGACCCACTAATTCGATCTGACCCTCTGGCGTCTTTACCAAACCCTCCAGCTCGGCACGTTCACCACGGAAACTCAACACCAGATCGGCTTGTTCAATATCGGTAGGAGCCAGTTTACCTTTGACCCGCAAATCAGCCAGCCGGAACTCGCCCTGTACCTGGGGTTCGGCGAGGGAGCCATCGACGCTTAGCCGGCTGGAGACTTGGCCACTGAGTTCACTATACTCGTCTAATAGCGGCTTTAAAAACTCTAAGGTCAGATCTGACAGTGTCAGTTCTGCGCGCAGTGGTCTATTGCTTTGATCCAAATCGCTGACTAACGCCTGCGCCTGTAATTGACCACTATTACTGAGCTGTACGCTGAGGTGACTGCGCAGCTGATGCGCTGCCAACTCTGCGTTAAATTCCAGTTGTTGCCAGGGCAGGGTAACAGGGACATCCAGTTGTTGCACAAACCGGCCCTGCGGTGCCTGCACCGACAGCACGGCAGTAGGTGCCTGATTGACTTGCCAGCTCAGATCCAGCTTAGCTTGCAGCACGCCGTCAATAGTGCTTTGTAACGGCAATAAGCTGTTGAGTCTCTGGAGAGGATAATCACTCAGTTGCAATGCTGCGTTAACCTGCCCGGCCGAGATATTGGCGGCGTCGATTAAACAGAGACTGGCCGATTCCTGCTGCCAGCAATGCCGGTCCAGGGTCAGCCTTTGTTCCGGTAGCATGGCTACTATCGCCAGTGGTGCAGTCAGGCGCCATTCACCGAGTAAGCTGGTGATGCTGGCCTGTTCGAGGCTACCTTGCCATTGCTGTCCGGGTTCCAGGCTACCCGTTGCCGTCAGGGCAGTGTTTAGCTCATCGGCTTGCAATGCCAGCTTTAGCTGATGCTGTTGCTGGTTACCGCTAAGGTTCAGATCCAGCTGCTGTAACCGTTGCTGCTGCCAACGGCCTTGACGCAGCATTAGCGATAACTCAGTTTGCCACTGCCGGGCCAAATCTACACTGGCAGTTAGCTCTGCCGCCCGCAGCCTGGCATCAGCAAAAACCAAACGCTCGGCACTCAGTTGCAGCTCCAGCTTGGGTGTTGCTGCGGCGCCACGCAGACTGGCAGTGCCTTGTAGCTTACCGGCAAGGCCAGGATGACTTTGCGCCAGATCCGGAAAGTTTAAGTTTGAGTCAAGCTGCCAGTCTTCAGCCAACTGACCGCGCAGTGACAGTTGGTTGCTACCATGTTGTAACTGCAACCCCGGAGAGCTGAACTGCCAGCGTGTCAGCGCCTGTTCGCCACTTAATTCAAGTGCCCCCTGTAAACGTAACGGCTGCTGCCGGAGTTCGCCCTGCAGCGCCAACTGCGGCACACTAAGTTGTAGGCCTTGTTCCGGCTGATATTGACCTGCCAGCTCCAGTTCGCCATTTAAGCGCCCGGGAAACTCTGGCCAGTACTGTTCGGGCGCAATCTCACTGAGCGCGAGTTTTAACTGCCAGCTCAGCATAGGGCTCAGCGCCAGCTCGCCCTGAGCTTGCACCTCACCTTGCAGGGTCAGCAGGCTGAGGTTGGTAATCAAGGCTTGTTGTTGCCAGTGCCGCCAGTTCGCGGTAAGTGCTAGCTTAGCTTCGGGTAGTGCAGTCGCGTTGACGGTAGAGTCAAGTTGCAGCTGCAGATCGCTCAATGAACCGGTGAGCTGTAATGAGGTGTCGCTGAGTTGGTATTGCGGCTCGGTCAGGGGCCAGGACAGTGTCGTGGCACCAACGTTCAGCTGCAGGGGCAGATCCGCGCTTAACAACGCGGCTTCCGCCTGGGCCGTTAGTGTAATCGGGCCACTGCTGTTTAGCGTCAAAAGTAGCCTGGCAAGATCGCCGGACAGCTCGCCTTGTACGCGCTGATCGCGCAGCAGGTTATCGGCCAGCTGCAAATCAAAGCGGGCGTTTAGCGGGAAATGCTGGCTCAGCTGCACATTGGCTGCGGCCTGGGCTTGAAATGCACTATGCTCCAGTTGTAAGTCGAGGATGCGGATCTGTTGCGGCGTTAGCTGGGCGCTGATATTAGCCCTTTGCAGTTGTTGCTGCACCTCGCCCTGCATAAACTGCAGCTCAGTAAGCTGAAAATCATCCAGATAAATTGAAAAAGGTAGTCGGATCTCAGGTAATACCGGCGGCATATAAGCATTAACCGGTTCACTGGCGCTGGCTTCCGGCAGGATTAGCTTCAGGCCGTGCCAGCGGCCCTGGCTGAGCTGCAAGCGGTTACCCCAAGCATTAACGCCAATACTAAAATGTTGCCAGGCAAGGTGCTGCTCAGCTAAGGCAATCTCAATCTGGTCCAGTATCAGGCGGTCAATCCGCACCGGGACCGGAAAGGCAATACCCAAGCCTGCAGCAGATGCCGGCTCACTGACCAGTTCAGTGCTGTCATTTGGCGCTGCTGGCGGCACGTCATGACGCTGATTTAGCTGTAACCCGGCCACTTTTATCTCGGGTATACAAACCCGGAACTGCACCAGACAGCGCTTTTGTAAGCGCAAACTCAGTTCTTGCGCACTCAGCTGAAACTGCGGGTCCTGATAGGTGAGCTGGCGGAAGCTCGCACCGCTTAGCCAGGCACCTTCAACCTCCGCTACTTGTAATGCCGGCAAGGCTTTTTCGGCCACATAGATACTTAGCCGCAAACCCGGTTGGGTAAACAGCAACCCTAGCAGCAACAAAATCAGCGCCAGCAGTGGCAGCAGCAAACCGCGATTAAGCCAGGTTAGCACACGCCTCATAGTTCCGGCCCCAATGAAAAGTGCAGTTGAAACGGCGAGCCTTCAGCATCAAGACCCCAGGCAAAATCGATTCGTACCGCGCCAATCGGCGAGCCCCAGCGTACACCAAAGCCGACACCACGTTTCCAGTCCGGGCTGTCGGTCCAGGCGCTACCGTAGTCGGCAAAGGTTGCCAGCCACCAATTACCCGTTACCCGGTATTGATACTCCAAAGACGCGGTTGCCATATAGCGGCCACCGATTAACTCACCCTGTTGATTCAGCGGGGATACCGACTCATAGGCATAACCACGCAGGTTATTATCACCGCCGGCAAAAAACCGCAGTGAAGGGGGCAGATTCTCGACCGTTTCCATCAGGATGGCGCCGGCGTCCAGCCGGCTGACCATGCGATGGCGATCACCGAAGCTGTCAATATAGCCGGCACGGCCACGCAGTCTTACAAAGCTGGCATCCGAACCCCAGGACGGATCTGACACCTCAATACCGAGTAACAGCCGATCGGCCTGACGCGGCATACCACTGCCACTTTGTCTGGATCGAGAAAAGCTGATGCCGGGCATCAGCAGGCTACTGCTATCCTCCTGGTCGGCCTGAGTATAGTCTTCATACAACCAGCGGATACTGGCAGTACGATACCAGTCGTTAGCCAGCAGCCAATGGCGCTCCAGCGCCAGGTTTGATTCGATAGCGCGGGTATCCTGATAGTCGCGGTTGCGTAAACCGTATTGCAACTGCCAAAAATCGGTGGCGACTGATTGCAACGGCAGCTTATAGGCGGCTTCAACACTCTGCTCTGCGCCGGAAATTGCCAGTTTGGTGTTCAGGCTATGGCCACGCTCGTTGAGCCAGGGCTTTAACCAATTCAGCTTTAAACGGGCGCCAACATCGTCCGAGTAACCGATACCGGTCTCAATACTATTACGCTTGCGTGGCGCCAATTCAATATTGATCGGCAACGTATGCTCAGTAATCGCTTCGGTATCAGCGGTAACCAGAATAGAAGAAAACCAATTGGTGTTGGCCAGCGCCTGATTCAATTCACCTAATTGACTGGCCAGATAAGGTGCGCCGGCTTGAAAGGGCACCAGTGATTGTAGGCGGTCACTGGCAATTTGCTGGCCGCTAAAGCTCACCTGGCCAAAACGGTAGCGGATGCCACTGTCAAAATGTAAGCGGACAAAGGCTTCGCGGCGCGACGGTGCGACCTCCAGCCGCTGTATGCTAAAGCGGGCATCAAAGTAGCCTTTACGCTGTGCCAGACTATTTAGCGAGGCTTTAAAGCTGTCATAGCGACCATGATGCACAATGTCGCCAACTTTCGGTGCTTGCGCCAGTATGGCGAGAAAATCCGCATCGTTTTGCGCATCGCCAAGAATTTGCAGATCCGTTTCTTTGATTCTGGTAGGCTCACCCGGCGTGACACGAATCAGCAGGCGGCTGCCATTGCGGCCATTGCGCTGCAAGCTGATATCAATTTCGCTGTGATAATAACCCAGCGCCTGCAGTGCGGTGCCAATATCCTGCTCTAACCGGGATTGAAAACGCAGTGAGGTTGAGATTTCTGTTGCGGCATAGCGGTCCAGATAACGTTGCACATTGGCTTCAAGCTCACCCGTCAAGCCGCTGAGTCGCAGCGTAGTTTGTGCCTGCGCAGGCACAGTAAACAGCAGCAATGTCAGCAACAAATAACGCATCGGATTCCTGTGCCGTGACTAAACCGGCGGAGCGGCCGGCCGGGTGCAGGCCGCCGTACTCATTCTGTTTTCTGATTACAAAGAGTTTACCTTAAGCTGGGGGAGAGTTCAGTAAAACTGCGGCTAACTGAGGGAATTTTAGGCAGTTATGCCTGGAACATCCGCTTGAAAGCATCACCTCTGACCAGCATTTCAGTTATACTGATTAGCAAAACAGACAAAGGTTCAGTTTCCGGTACTGAATTCAGCATAGAACAGGTGGCAGCATGCAGCAGGTAGTGATTAGCGGCTCAGGATTATTTACGCCGCAACATCGCATCAGTAATGAAGAACTGGTGCAAAGTTATAATCAATATGTCGATCAGTTTAACGAAGAACACGCCGCGGCCATTGCCGCCGGTGAGATCGCAGCGCTGGAATACTCCAGTACCGAGTTTATTGAAAAAGCCTCCGGCATTAAGGCCCGTCATGTGTTGTATAAAGACGGTATTTTAGATCCAAAGATTATGCATCCGGTATTTCGCAAGCGCGGTGAGGATGAGTTACCAGAGATGGTTGAAATGGCTGTGCAGGCCGCGACTCAAGCCTTAGCGCAAGCCAACAAAACCGCTGCTGATGTTGATTTAATTATTTGTGCTGCATCTAATATGCAGCGCCCTTATCCGGCGTTATCAGTGGAGCTGCAGCAGGCGTTAGGTGCCGGCGGCTATGCCTTTGATATGAATGTGGCCTGTTCTTCCGCCACTTTCGCGATCAGTAATGCCGTTAATGCCATCCGTGGCGGGACCGCGAAAGTGGTGCTGGTGGTCAATCCGGAATTTGCCTCACCCCAGGTGGATTATCGCAGTCGCGATAGCCATTTTATTTTCGGTGATGTTTGTACCGCGACCATTATTGAAGCGGAAAACAGCTGCAGCAGTCAGCAGGCGTTTCGTATTTTGGGGATGCGCCTGAAAACCACGTTTTCGAATAATATCCGCTGTGATATCGGTTACACCGAGCATTGTTTTACCGAGCAGGATCCGAAAGCGCCGTTTTTCAAACAACAGGGCCGTAAAGTTTTCAAAGAGTTATTACCTATTGTGGCTGACGTGATTCAGGATGAGATGGCAGCCCAGAACCTGGCGCCGGACGATCTAAAACGCTTATGGCTGCATCAGGCCAATATCAATATGAATATCTTTGCGGCGAAGAAAATTCTTGGCCGCGATCCCTTACCAGAAGAGGCGCCTTTGGTGCTGGATACCTATGCTAACACGGCGTCGGCCGGCTCCATTATCGCCTTCCATAAGTACCAGCAAGGTCTGGTAAGTGGTGATAAAGCGATACTGTGCTCGTTCGGCGCGGGTTATTCGGTCGGGTGTGTGGTACTGGAAAAGTGCTGAGTTATATCGGGTTAGATAAATGAAAGGGGCTTTGCCCCTTTGCTCAGAGTCGGATCACCGAGTTCTCATCGTACGATACCCGGGAGGGTAGATAAGCATCGGCGTCTTCGTCATTAAGCCAGGTGCCGCCATCGACCAGGTAGCGGAACTGATATTCGCTGTTTACCGGCAAGGTGACAGTAGCGCTAAACTCGCCGCTTTTACTTTTCTTCATCGGCAAGGCTGCCGGATCCCAATCGTTAAACTCCCCCAATAAAGCAACCTGTGTCGCGGCTGGTAGCCTGTCGGCAGTCAGTTTAAAGGTCACTTTGCAAGCGGGCTTGGTCTTTAAATACTGCTTACTTATGCTCATAGCTAGCTCCTGTTGCTTTGCATACCGAAAACTGTATTCGGTACCGGTTTAAGCTACCTTAAAGTTTCGGCTTTGCCAATGCGCAAAAAAGCAGCATAGGTATGCAGTCGCTAAAAAAGAACTTTGTAACAAAATATTTTAGTTGTGCCGAATCGCGTATTAGCTGGCTTAGCGTGACCGGCGCTGTATTAGTGCGCCAAAGCAAGCTGTCACAGGCTTTGCTACGTATCTTGGGTTAAGTTGCGCTCAAGCGCAGCGCCAGAGTGGTTTCAGTATTACACTTTGACTTGATACAAAGATTAACATTCCGCCTGCTGCAGCTCGCTGCTAAGCGGGTAAAATGGTTGCCAGTAGAAGAAAAATCACATTGCAGGATACAAAACGCATGGCCTCAAAATTTATTAAAGTCGGCTTACCGGTCATTATTATCATCAGCTCGGTGTTATTAGCAGCGGGGCTGGGCGCCCTGCGCAAGCCACCGGCCAAAGTCGCTGAGCAGCGCTTACCCTTACTGGTCAATACGGCTGAGCTGCAACCGCAGGATCTGACTTACCGCATAGCCTCACAGGGCACTGTCACACCCAAGTTAGAAACGACGCTGATTTCCGAGGTCAATGGTCGCATTCTGGCAGTGTCTGACAACTTTGTTGCCGGTGGTTTTTTCAAAAAGGGTGATTTGTTGGTGCAGGTTGAGCCGGCCGATTATCTGACGGCCGTTAAGGCTGCTGAAGCCGCACTGGCAGGTGCCAAAGCGCAGCTGGAAGAAGAGCGGGCCCGTGCCCGGGTGGCAGAGACCGAATGGCGCTCCTTTACTGAAGGTAAGGCGCCGGCATTAGGTTTACGTCAGCCACAATTGGCCAGTGCGCTGGCCAATGTGCAATCAAAAGAAGCTGAGTTAGAGCGCGCACAGCGTGATTTAGCCCGCACAGAAATTCGCGCGCCCTACGATGGCATGGTGCGCAGTCGTATGGCTAATCTGGGGCAGTTTATCAGCCGCGGCAGCCAGCTAGGAGCCATCCTGGGCACTGAAGTCGCAGAAGTACGCTTACCACTGACGGATACTGATTTTGGCTTTTTACCACAGCAACTGGGTTCAGTTTCAGACATCCCCGTCACCCTGAGCGCCGTGGTTGCGGGGCAGCCACAACAATGGCAAGCCAGCATTGTTCGGACTGAAGGCGTGTTAGACGAGCGTAGCCGGGTGATCTACGCGGTGGCCGAAGTGCGCGATCCCTATCAATTAGCCGGCAGTCAGCCACCACTGCAATTTGGCCGTTTTGTGCAGGCAGAAATTACCGGGGTTGCCGCATCTCAGGTTACTAAGGTACCACGGCATTTATTACGTCCCGGTAATCAATTGCTGGTAGTCGATGCTGACAATCTGCTGCAATTCCGTGCTGTCGAGCTTAATCGTGCCGATGCCAACTTTGCTTATGTCGGTAGCGGTACGGTGGCGAGTGATCGGTTGGTGGTATCACCGGTAACGAATCCGCTGGCCGGCACCACGGTGCGGGTAGCAGGTGATGCGCCTGCCGAAGCAGCAGAAACCGCTATCGCCGCTAAAGCCACTGAGCCGCAACAGCTGAACGAGGCGAACTAAGATGGATACCAATAAGGGAATTATTGCCTGGTTTGCCCGCAATAGCGTGGCAGCCAATCTGCTGATGATCATTTTGTTACTGGCCGGCCTGGGGGCAGTACTCACTATTAAAAAACAAGCTTTTCCGGAAATTCAGCTGGAGCAGGTGAATATCCGGGTGCCTTACCTGGGGGCGGCACCACAAGAAGTTGAAAGTGGTGTGATTGATAAAATTGAAGAGAGCATCCGCGGTGTTAACGGTATTAAACGGATCCGTTCCACCGCGGTGGAAGGCTTGGGTACCGTAGTCGCGGAAATCGCCTCGGGTTACGATATCCAGGAAGTGATGGAGGAGATTAAAACCCAGGTTAACTCCATCTCCACCTTGCCGGAGCAAACTGAACGCCCCGTTGTTTATCGCATTCGCTTCCAGAGTAATGTGCTCTGGTTATCGTTGTTTGGTGATGCTACTGAGCAAACGCTGAAAGAGCTGGCGAAGCAAATACGTGATGAAATTAAAAAACAACCCGGCGTCAGTAAGGTCGATGTCGTCGCTGCCCGTAACTATGAAGTGGCAGTGGAAATCCCGGAGCATAGGTTACGTGAGTACGGTTTAACCTTTGAGCAAGTGGTCAGCGCCATCCGCGGCAGTTCAGTAGACTTACCCGGCGGCTCGATACGCTCAGAGAGCGGCAATATCCTGCTGCGTACTAAAGGCCAGGCCTACTACCAGAACGATTTTGATAACATCGTGTTGGTAAAAAATGCTGATGGTACCCGCTTGCTGCTAAGTGATATCGCCACGGTAACCGACGGCTTTATCGAGCGGGTACGACTGGCCACCTTTAACGGTCAGAACAGCGTATCGATTCGCATTGACGCCGTAGGTGAAGACGATACCTTACGCATTGCCGAAACGGTGAAGCAGTATGTTGAGAAAAAACGCACTGAGCTGCCACCTTCGGTGTCGCTCGACTATTGGGGCGACTCCAGTTATTACCTGCAAGGCCGCCTGGATCTGATGACCGACAACCTGTTAATGGGGGTGTTACTCGTCCTGATTGCCTTAACGCTGTTTCTGGAGTTTCGCATTGCATTCTGGGTTATGGTGGGGATCCCGGTCTGTTTTCTCGGTGCCCTGGCCATGTTGCCACTGCCGTTTTTTGATGTCTCTATCAATATGATTAGCTTGTTCGGCTTTATCCTGGTACTGGGGATAGTGGTCGACGATGCGATTATCATCGGTGAAAGTGCCTACAGCGAAATTGAAAAGCGCGGTAAATCTACCGATGCGGTCATTGCCGGCGCGAAAAAAGTTGCGATGCCGGCCACCTTCGGTGTGTTAACCACTATTGCCGCCTTTGTACCGATGCTGATGGTCGGCGGCGCGCAATCGGCGATCTGGGGTTCGATTGCCTGGGTAGTGGTGTTGTGTCTGACGTTCTCCATTATCGAATCCAAATTTATCCTACCAGCGCACATTGCCAATATGGATACCAAACCCTGGGATCCGGATAAGGGCGGGATCTACGCGCTCGGTCGTTTTGGTAGTAACACCCTGAAAAAAATTCGTGGCGCAGTATCGCGCGGTCTGAACAACTTTATTGAACAGCGCTATCGGCCACTGATTGAAAAATGTATTGAGTTCCGTTATGTCACCATGGCTGCGTTCTTTGCCATGTTGATCCTGATGTTTGGCGTGATGTCGGCTGGCTTTGTGCGCTGGGTGTTCTTCCCGGATGTGCCGAACGACTTTATGCAGGCGACGGTGCAGATGGAAGAGGGCGCCTCGAACGAAGCAACGGTGCTGGCAATTAAGGAAATTGAGGCGGCACTGATGCGGGTCGACCAGCAGTTGTTGAGCGAGGGCGAGGATATGGTGGTAAAACACCGCCTGGTGTTCCTGAACAGCGATACCGCCGGTCAAATCGTGGTGGAACTGGATAAGAGCGAAGGCCGCGAGGTGGATAGTTTTGAGATCGGCCGGCGCTGGCGTGAACAGATCCCGGAAATTCCCGGTCTGAAAGCCTTTAAACTCAGTAACTCTGGTTTTGGCGGTGGGGCAGATATTGCGCTGCAACTCAGAGGCACCAACCTGGATAATCTGCAAAAAGCCACGGCAGAGCTAAAGCTGGCATTAGCCGCCTATGAAGGTGTATTTGATATCGAAGATAACCTGCTCGGTGGTAATGACGAGATTGTGTTGGCGTTAAAACCCGAGGCCGATCTGATGGGCATTACGCTGGCTGATTTGGCACGGCAGGTTCGCTACGGTTTTTATGGCGCTGAAGCGCAGCGTATTCAGCGTAACGGCGAAGAAATCAAAGTGATGGTGCGTTATCCGCGGGAAGAACGCCGCTCTATTGGTGATTTGGAGAATATGCGGATCCGCACGGCTAATGGTAGCGAAGTGCCATTCTCACAAATTGCTACCTACACCTTGCAACCGAGCTTTAGTGCCATTAACAGGGTTAACGGCGAGCGCGCGGTCACTATAACTGCCGCGGCAGACAAAGCCCGGATTGAACCAGGCAAAGTCGTAGCAGAAGTGCGCCGCACCGTGATAAAAGAGCTGGAGCAGAAATATCCTGGTGTCACCGGTGAGCTGGATGGTGCCAGTCAGGATGAAATGGACGCCCAGCGTGACTTAATGAAAGCCGCTGTGTTTGCGCTATTTTGTATCTATGCGTTAATGGCGGTGCCATTAAAATCCTATGCTCAGCCGCTGATTATAATGAGCGTGATTCCTTTTGGCCTGATTGGTGCGGTGATTGGCCATATGGTGCTGGGCTTGTCAATGAGCATTATGTCGGTGTTTGGCTTAGTGGCTCTGGCCGGGGTGGTGGTAAACGACAGTCTGATTATGGTGGACTTTGTTAACCGGGCCCGAGCCGAAGGCGTGGCGATCAAGCAAGCTGTGGTTCAGGCCGGTACCCAGCGGTTTCGGGCAATTTTACTGACGTCATTAACGACCTTCGTCGGTTTGGCACCTATTGTGCTGGAGCGTAGTTTGCAGGCAAAAATCGTGATCCCGATGGCGGTATCGCTGGCATTCGGTATCTTGTTTGCAACCGTGATTACCCTGGTGCTGATCCCGGCGCTGTATGTGATGTTGGAAGACGTGAAGAAGTTTATGCCCCGCGCCATCCAGAGTTTTAGCTTTGTGCTGAAAAATTATTTACAGTACAAAGGCCGTGATAATCAGGCACGGTTTTGGACCTTTTGGACCCTGAAAGTGCTGGTATTGTTTGGTCTGGTAATGGTGTTTACTGCTTTACCCTGGGCAAGCTGGTTGGGTTACTCCTGGTTGAGCGTATTAAAGTTTGTGCCGCTGGCTTATGCGATTGCTATCAGTATTCCGACGATCGCTGCCATGAGTCGTCGTTTACATGATGCGAACTTATCTGGCTGGTGGTTGCTGCTGTTAGCGATCCCGCTGCTGGGTTATCTGATAGTGTTATGCCTGGCGATGTTGCCGACGAGTAGTAAAGCAGAGCGTTTTGGCGTAGCCGATGAGTTTGCGCTGAAACCAACGCTGCCAACAAGCGATAGCCCCGGAGCGGAGATGGCGGAACTAAATCCGATCAACGTAAAATAATGACCTTGTTACAACTGCTGACAGCGGCAATGCCGCTGTTCAGCGTTTTTATCCTACTGGTATTATTGCGCCTGCCGGCCCGGCAGGCGATGCCATTGAGTTTACTGTTATCTGCGCTATTAGCTCTGCTGGTATGGCAGGTACCGCTATTACACTTAACGGCCGCCACCCTGGAAGGCCTGGTGATCGCTGCCACTATTCTGTGGATTATCTTCGGCGCTTTGGTGCTGTTAAAGGTCTTGCTGTTATCCGGCGCCATGGAGGTAATTAAACAAGGCTTTGCCCGGCTTTCTGCCGACAAAAGAGTCCAGCTGTTGATTATCGGTTGGCTCTTTGTTGGCTTTCTGGAGGGGGCGGCCGGTTTTGGTACCCCGGCGGCGATCGTGGCGCCCTTATTAGTGGCGCTGGGCTTTACTCCGCTCTCGGCTGTAGTGCTGGCACTGGTCGCGGATTCGGCGGCAGTGTCCTTTGGTGCCGTTGGAACGCCGGTGCTGGTCGGGTTGGCACAGGGTGTACCTGGGATCAGCGCGGCAGAGCTGCAACAAACGGCACTGCTGGCAATCAGTATTGATCTCTTTGTCGCCAGTTTTTTACCTCTGCTGATGGTACTGCTGTACAGCCGTTATTTCAGCGCTCAAGCCAACTGGCGTTATGGCTTGGCTGCGACGCCCTTTGCCTTACTCGCCGGCTTTGCCTTTACCCTACCGGCCTGGCTGGTCACCTGGTTGCTTGGTCCGGAGTTTCCCTCTGTACTGGGTGCCTTATTGGGGCTGGCGCTAACGGCAACGGCTGCAAGGCGGGGCTGGTTAGTGCCAAAGCCTGTGGCAGCTGAAAACACTCTGCCAGCTACAGAACACAAGCCTGAGATTACCGCGCAAAGCGCCCAGATCCCGCTTTGGCAAGCCTGGTTGCCCTATGCGTTGGTTGCTGCATTACTGGTGTTAACCCGGATACCGGAGCTACCTTTCAAAGCTGCGTTACGGGGACTAAATTGGCAATGGCAGCAGATTTTAGGCTCTGAGCTTAGTGTTAGCGTGGCGCCGCTATATTTACCTGGTAGCGTCTTTCTGCTGACGGCCTTGCTGGCACTTTGGCTATTTCGCTGCAAGTTTAAGGTGCTGCGTCAGGCGCTGAGCCAAAGCAGCCAGATGTTATTACCGTCCTGTATTGCGCTCGGTGCGGCGGTGCCGATGGTACGGATTTTTCTGCATTCTGAGGTTAACAGCGCCGGTTTACCGGCAATGCCGCTGGCGCTGGCTGAATTGGCGGCGGCACACCTGGCAGACTATTGGCTGGGTTTTGCCGCCATTGTTGGCGCCTTGGGGTCCTTTATTGCCGGCTCCGCCACCTTCTCTAATCTGATGTTTGGCAGTTTTCAGCAGCAGATGGCACTGCAGGCGGAACTGCCGCAGTCTCTGGTGCTGGCACTGCAAATGCTCGGTGCCAATGCCGGTAATATGATTTGTGTGGTCAATGTGGTAGCGGCGGCCAGCGTAGTGAATTTACATGGCCGCGAGGGCGAGATTATCCGCTACACCCTGTGGCCGATGCTGTTTTACTGCAGTGCGGCGGCACTGGTGGCTTACTGGTTTTTCAGCTAAGCTGAAAGAAAAAAGAGTTCCTTATGAAAATTATCTTTCGTGCCAACGATATATTGGAAGCTCATATTATTGCCGGTATGTTAAACAGCCAGGGCGTTGAGACCTATGTCGGCGGTCACTATCTGCAAGGTGCGGTAGGGGATTTGGCAGCACTGGGTTTTGCCAATGTGTTTGTCGCCGATGAGCAGGCAGAGCAAGCGGAGCAACTACTGCAGGATTATCAGCAAGCGGAACTGGTTGATTTTCCGCTTACTGATGAAGATGGTCTGGCACCGGCCGGCTAGCCGGTACCCATAATGCTGCAGCACATTAACACTCGATAATATTTACCGCCAGACCACCGCGTGAGGTTTCTTTGTACTTGGTCTGCATATCCTTACCGGTATCCCACATGGTTTTAATCACCTTATCCAGCGATACTTTGTGATCGCCACTGCCACGCAGCGCCAGTCGTGAGGCGTTAATGGCTTTAATTGAACCCATGGCATTGCGTTCAATACAAGGCACCTGCACTAAACCGCCAACCGGATCACAGGTTAGCCCCAGGTTATGCTCCATGCCAATCTCGGCCGCGTTCTCAACATGCTGCGGGCTACCACCAAGAATTTCGGTAAGTGCCGCTGCGGCCATTGAGCAGGCTACGCCAACCTCGCCCTGACAACCGACTTCGGCGCCGGAGATAGAGGCATTTTTCTTATACAAAATACCAATGGCGGCCGCGGTTAACAGATAGCGGCTGGCGATTTCCGGACTGACCGGCTGAATAAATTTGTCGTAGTACATTAATACCGCCGGAATAATACCGGCAGCACCGTTAGTCGGCGCAGTAACGACCCGGCCGCCAGCGGCGTTTTCTTCGTTTACGGCCAGCGCAAACAGATTGACCCAGTCCATTACCTGCAGTGGATCGGCACTTTTCTCCGCCATCAGCTTTTTATGTAAGGCCGGGGCGCGGCGTTTTACTTTTAAGCCGCCGGGTAAAATGCCCTCGGTGCGAATACCGCGCTCAATACAGGCGCGCATGGTCAGCCAGATATTATTCAGCTCACTTTCAATTTGCGCACTGCTGCGCAGCACTCTTTCGTTTTCATGCATCAAACCCGAAATCGACAGGCCATGCTCTTTACAGAGCGCCAATAACTCTGCGCCGGATTCAAATGGGTAGGGTGGTGGGTTAGCGGCGGCAAACTGACTGGCCGCTTCTTTTTCTTTGGCAAAATCTTCGGCTTTCACGATAAAACCGCCACCAATGGAGAAGTAGACTTCGCTTAGCAGTACGTTTTTCTCGCTGTCATAAGCAATCAGCTCCATGCCATTGGAATGCTCTTTCAGCGTTTTCCGGCGGTGGAACACAATGGCGCCATCACGCGGGAAATTCACCGCGTGTTGCTGCGCCAATTGTAACTTTTGGCTGTCATGCACCTGGCGTAGAATGCCTTCTACCGCATCCGGGTCGACACTTTCCGGCAAGTAGCCGGACAAGCCCAGAATCACCGCCTTGCCAGTGCCGTGACCAATACCGGTTTGGCCCAGCGAGCCGAATAATTCCACTTTTACGCTATCACAACGGCTTAACAGTTGCTGTTGTTGCAACTGCTCCGTAAATTTCTTTGCCGCACGCATCGGGCCCACCGTGTGGGAACTGGAGGGGCCAATACCAATACTAAACATATCAAATGCACTGATTATCATAATTATTATACTTTTCTATTGTTCGCTGCTCTGCCAAGCGCTGAAAGCTTTGCTTGGCAAAGACAGTGTAGGGTTAACACCATTCTTAATGGCGCCATTGTAGCGGATAGCCAGCATAACTGTAAGCGCTGCACAGGTCTGTTCAGTACCAGTGGTAGCGGGCTTAACGGCCAGAAATGGCGGTGCAGGCGTAACGTTTTGTATACAGTTCGCGTTACGAGACGTGCGTGACTAGCTGTTGAATAATGGCCGCCGTGGCACCCCAAATCAGTTTATCCTGATAGGGCATAAAATGGATCTGTCGTGACTTACCGTGCAGTGGCACCGTCAGTTGTAAACGGTGTTGTGGCGGTAGAAAAAAACTTAAGGGTACTTCAAATACTTCACTGACCTCCTCGCTGGACAGCTGGTAATTCTGACCGGCGTGCATTAAGCCCAGGTAGGGCTGAATTTGAAAACCGGTCAGCGTATTGTGCGCGCGTAAAGCACCGAGCAAGCGGATATGCACCGCGCTAATGCCAATTTCTTCTGCGGTTTCGCGCAGCGCTGCATCAGCAGCGCTCTCGCCGGGTTCCAGCATGCCGCCTGGAAAGCTGATTTGCCCGGGATGATGCGCCAAGGTGAGGGCACGGCGGGTAAACAAGATGTTCAACTTATCAGCAGAATAGACCAGTGGCACCAGTACCGCGCTTTGCCTGAGGCCTGCCACAGGCAGCGGGCTCTGCTGTGGTAGTGGTCTGAGGATAAAGTGGCTGACAAGTTGCTGTAGCTGCATCGGCGCTCCGCTGTCTAATCTGGCTGCATGGCGCTTAACACCGGCAGGATTTTCGCCACCTTATCCAGCGTTTCCTGATACTCGCTGTCCACCTTTGAATCCGCCACCAGACCACCGCCGGCCCAGCAATGAATTTGTCCCTGTTCACATACCAGAGTACGGATCGCGATATTGGTATCCATCTGACCGGTGCTACTGATATAGCCAATAGCGCCGCAGTAGACACTGCGCCGGTGCGGCTCTAATTGTTCAATTAACTGCATGGCACTGATTTTCGGGGCGCCGGTAATCGAGCCACCGGGAAAGGCTGCCCGCAGCAAATCACAGGCGCTATTCGGAGGCGCCAGAGTGCCGGTAACAGTACTAACCAGATGATGCACGGCCGGAAAGCTTTCAATGGCAAATAATTCCGGCACCTCAACCGAGCCCGGCTGACACACTTTACCCAGATCGTTACGTAGCAGGTCGACAATCATCACATTTTCAGCGCGATCTTTAGTGGAACTGCGCAGGGTATCGGCTTCAATCTGGTCAGTTTCGGCACAAAAACCGCGAGGCCGGGTGCCTTTAATCGGTTTGGTCTCAATCTGGCCGTCTTTTAGCAGTAAAAATCGCTCCGGCGAGATACTGAGCACTGCCGCTGCCGGAAGCCGGATAAAGGCCGAAAACGGCGCGGTATTTTTCTGGCGCAGCTGCAGGTAGGCCAGCCATTCGTCGCCCTGATAAGCTGCGCTAAAACGTTGCGCCAGATTAATCTGGTAACAGTTACCGCTTTTTAGCTCTTCCTGCACCCGGGCAAATTTCTGCTGATATTCTTGCGGTGTCATATTGGCTTGCCAGTCGCTTTGCAGGCTAAAGCACTGTTGCTGGGGGGGCTCCGGGTGTAATTTTTGCTGCAGCTGATGCCAGTGGCGCTCGGCATCTTGCCGGTAATCGGTGTACCAAAGCTGCTTCTGCTGCTGATCATAAATCAGCGCCCAGTGATATAAACCCAGCGCCATATCGGGTAGTGCTAAATCGGCGCTGGCCTCTGACGGTAAGCGCTCCAGATAACGGCCCAAATCATAGCTAAAATAACCCAGGGCTCCGCCAACGAAAGGTAAATCACTGTGGCGCTGCTCGGGGAAGTAACGCTTTAGCGCACAGTCTAATACCTTAAAGGGATCAGCTGTGTAATGATGGCTGCCGTGCTCATCGGTCAGAATAGTGACACCGGCCTGACAGTGCAGGGTCGCTACCGGTTCAGCTACCATAATTTGATAGCGGCTGTTCGGGTGACTGGCGTCTGCCGAGTCAAGCAACATTGACCAGGGCTGGCTGGCAAAATGAGCAAACAACTCCAGCAGAGAAAATTCAGGTTCAGATTTGGCGTCGTATATCAGATACTGCTGCATGATTTGGACTAGCCGCTGTTGGGGATGCGCGTTATCATACCAGCACCTACACTAATAGTTAAATGTCTCGCCGCTTGGGCGACAGAGGAAGGGCAAGCATGACGGTTATTCGCCAACAAGATTTTATTGACAGCATCGAAGATGCGCTGCAGTACATTTCCTATTATCACCCGCTGGATTTTATTCAGGCACTGGAAGTGGCTTATCACAAAGAGCAAAACCAGGCCGCAAAAGATGCCATTGCCCAAATTCTGATTAACTCGCGGATGTCAGCAGAGGGCCATCGTCCAATCTGTCAGGATACCGGTATTGTTACCTGCTTCGTTAAGATTGGCATGGATGTGAAATGGGATAAAACGGATCTGACGGTGCAGCAAATGGTGGATGAAGGCACCCGCCGTGCTTATATGAACCCGGATAACCCGCTGCGGGCCTCTATTGTTGCCGATCCGGCTGGCTTACGCAAAAACACCAAGGATAATACGCCAGCGGTAGTGCATATTGATCTGGTGCCTGGCCATCATGTTGAGGTGATGATTGCCGCCAAAGGCGGTGGCTCAGAAAATAAAACCAAGATGGCAATGTTGAATCCGTCCGATTCGATTGTCGATTGGGTGCTGGAAACCTTGCCAAAAATGGGTGCGGGCTGGTGTCCGCCGGGCATGCTCGGCATCGGTATTGGCGGTACAGCGGAAAAAGCCGCGGTGCTGGCGAAAGAATCGCTGATGGAGCCGGTGGATATTCAGGAGCTGCTGGCCAGAGGGCCGCAAAACGCGGAAGAAAAACTGCGGTTAGAGTTATATGAGAAAGTCAATAAACTGGGTATTGGCGCCCAGGGCTTGGGTGGCTTAACCACGGTGGTCGATGTCAAAATCAAATCGGTACCGACTCATGCCGCCTCGTTGCCGGTGGTGATGATCCCGAACTGTGCCGCCACCCGCCATGTGCATTTCCATTTAGATGGTTCTGGCCCGGCCGATATTACGCCACCAAAACTGGAAGACTGGCCGCAGGTGACCTGGGAGCTAGGTAGCAATGTGCGCCGGGTCAATCTGGATACCGTAACGCCAGAGGATGTACAAAGCTGGCAAGCCGGTGAAACTGTGCTGTTAAGCGGTAAGATGTTAACCGGCCGTGATGCGGCGCACAAACGCATTGCTGATATGCTGAATAAAGGCGAAGGTTTACCGCAGGGCGTGGATCTGAAAAATAAATTTATCTATTACGTTGGCCCGGTTGATGCCGTTCGTGATGAAGTAGTAGGCCCGGCCGGCCCGACAACCGCGACCCGGATGGATAAGTTTACCGATATGATGTTGTCGCAAACTGGTCTGCTGGGCATGATTGGTAAATCCGAGCGCGGTGATCAAACGGTTGAGAGTATCAAACAGCATAAAGCTGTTTATCTGATGGCCGTGGGCGGCGCCGCTTATCTGGTGTCGAAAGCCATTAAGAAAGCCCGGGTTGTGGCCTTTGCCGATCTGGGGATGGAAGCGATCTATGAGTTTGAAGTCGAAGATATGCCGGTAACCGTAGCGGTGGACAGCAACGGTAATAACGTGCATAAGCAGGGCCCGGCGATCTGGAAAGCCAATATTGCTGAGCTGGATGCCAAACTGAAAGCCTGATTCTAACAAGGCCGCAGCGATGACTGCGGCTTTTTACTAACTGGGGGAACCATGAAACATTTGAGTTTAGTGGCGTTAGCACTTTTCAGTGCTGGTGCGCTGGCCAAGGGACCACTGACGGTCGAACATCTGAATCAACATAATAAAGTTGGTAATCTGGCCTTGTCGCCGGATGGCCGCGCGCTGGTTTACAGTCAGACAAACGGCGGCTTTGCGCCGGCTGATACCAGCCATGATTTATATTTAATGACCTTGGGTGATGAGCGTCAGGTGCGGCGGTTAACCGAGAACAGTAGCCGCGAAAGCGCGGTGCAGTGGCATCCGGATGGCAAGAGTATTTTCTTTTTAGCCAACCGCACTGGCAGCCCCCAGCTGTGGCAACTGGCACTGGACGGGGGCGAAGCCCGGCAGGTGACCCGGCTACCTTTACCAATTAACGGCTTTAAACTGGCTAGCGATGGCAAAACCCTGGCGCTGAGTTTAACGGTGAAACCCGGTTGTCAGACGCTGCAATGTACGCTGGATGCTAAAGCCAAAGAAGCTGAGCGCAAAGATACGGCGCTGGCCTATGACCAGTTGATGGTACGGCACTGGGATCACTGGCTGGATCAGTATCGTGAACATCTGCACGTAGCGGTGCTGGGTGATGCCCCTGTTACCGATGCGAAAAACCTGATGGCTGATTGGAATACCAATATCGCTGGTATCAGTGAAGTGGCCTTTACGCCGGATAATCAACAGCTGGTATTCAGTGCCAAGATCCCGGCGAACGATCAAGCCTGGCACACTAACTTCGATTTGTTTCAGGTATCGATTAATGGTGGTGAGAAGGTCAATCTGACGGCCGATAATCCGGCCTGGGATGCCAAGCCGAAGTTCTCGAATGATGGCCGTTTTCTGGCCTATCTGGCGATGAAAAAGCCGGGTGCTGAGGCCGATCGCTTTGGCCTGATGTTGCTGGATCTGATTACCGGCGAGAAAAAAGAAGTGGCGCCAAACTGGGACCGTTCGATTTCTGATTTCTACTTTGGGCTGGATAACCGCACTATCTACGCCACCACCCAGGATCTTGGTCAGTACAGTATCTATGCCATTAACACCAGCTTTGGCGATCAGATTAAGTTATACGGCGATGGCTATGCCGGAAACCTGCAGGTTGGCGCCGATAAACTGGTGTTTACCAATCACCGGCTGAATATGCCGGCCGAGATTTTCCAGACTAATGCGGATGGCTCGCAGCCGCAGCAATTAACTCAGGTAAATGCCAAATGGGCCGAAGGCATTCAGTTTGGTGACTTTGAGCAATTCAGCTTTAAAGGCGCTGAAGATGCCACCGTCTATGGTTATCTGGTAAAACCCTGGAACTTTGAGCCAAACAAAAAATACCCGATGGCGTTTTTAGTGCATGGCGGCCCGCAGGGTAGCTTTGGCAATATGTTTAACGAGCGTTGGAATGCCCAGCTGTATGCTGCCAAAGGCTATGCCGTGGTGATGGTCGATTTCCATGGCTCTACCGGCTATGGTCAGGCCTTTACCGACTCGATTAGCCGTGACTGGGGTGGCAAGCCGCTGGTTGATTTACAAAAAGGCTTTGCGCATGTGGTGCAAGCTTATCCGTGGATTGACGGCAACCGTGCCTGTGCGCTCGGCGCCTCTTATGGCGGCTTTATGATGAACTGGATTGCTGGTAACTGGCCGGATGGCTTTAAGTGTCTGGTCAATCATGCCGGTTTATATGATATGCCAAGCTTCTACGGCAGCACCGAAGAGCTTTGGTTCCCGGAGTTTGACTTAGGTGGCCCGGCCTGGAATCCGGAGTCGGATTATCAGAAGTTTAATCCGGCGGCGCATGCCGATAAATGGCAAACGCCGATGCTGGTGATCCATGGGCTGAAAGACTATCGGGTACCTTATGTGCAAGGCTTAGGCGCCTTTACCAACTTGCAGCGCAAGGGTATTGACTCGCGCCTGGTCATTTTCCCGGATGAGAATCACTGGATCCTGAAGCCGGATAACCGGGTGCGCTGGTATAACGAAGTGTTCCAGTGGCTGGACAAATATACCCGTTAAGCCACTATTAAAAGTAGCAAACCCCGCTCTGCGTTAGCGGGGTTTTTAATACTCCGCAAAGGGCTTTTCATTGCGTGACAACTGACGTTTCGGCGTCGCAACGCCGAAGCGTAACCTGAGTCGCTCGGCAAAGCCCTCGCGCTCCAGCTGATATAACATCGCGGTTAATTCCGGGATTAACGCCTGGTGGCTTTGATGTAACAGATGATAATCCGGCAGGCTTTGTAAGCGTTGTTCAGCAATCGGAAAACCGGTGCTGGCGTCTAACTGATAGGCTGCGAAGACCACGCCATCAACCTTACCGGTTAAAAACAAATTCTTCGTGGCCTCCAAACTGCCGGTGCTGATCACCTGACGCGACGCCGGTAAGGTCCGCAAAATCTCTTCCACCACCATGGCACCGCGGACATAGGCCAGACTTTGCACTTGCTGTAACTGACAGCCGGCGCAGCGCTGCTGATTGACATATAAAAAGACATCGGTATCAAACAGCACATAGGGCACCGGCAGCAGCGCCGGATAGCGTTCCGTTACTCGGAGAACCCGCGCCAGCTCGCCAGCCAGCTCACCTTTATTTGATTCAAGCAGGCTACGACCAAAAGGAACCTCGATAAACTCTACCCTGATACCTAAGCGATGATACGCTTCACTCAGCAGCGCCTGACTATACAACGAGGCTGGGGACCCCAGCGCTTGTCTGAATTGCAAAGGGGATTCCTGCCAGCGTTGGGGTTGCGGGTAAGTGGTGACACTGAGTAAGGAGAGTAATACCAACAGCCATTTCATCCTGAATTCTAGTATCCTTATTGGGGCGCAACCAGGTGCGCCGTTAACTGAATAAGTCTGTCGTCGGCAGGCCGGTTCCGGGTTGATTATCCGCGGCCACCACGCAGCAGGCGATGCCAGTCTGCCAACGCCAGCAATAACAGCCGCACATTTTCCTGGATTTTGTCATCAATCAGATCACCGTCATGATCAAAGGCACCACTAAAAGCGTTAGCGAATACCTCAGGCTTATTTAACGGGTGTAAGTCCAGATACACGCAGACTTGCCGCAGGTGATATTGGGCGCGCGAACTACCCATACCGCCGGCGGACCCCATGATGGCAACGGCTTTACCGCGTAGCAAATAATTATCCGGCTCTCTGGATGCCCAATCCAAGGCATTTTTTAAGGCGGGTGCTAAGGAGTAATTATACTCAGGACAGGCCAGCAGTAGCGCATCAGCCGCGGCAAATTCCTGTAGCAAGGTGTCGACGGCAGCGGGTTTAGCCGCTAAGTCGGCATTATAAAACGGTACATCCAATAAATCTGCAACATGAATTTTCATACCTGCTGGTGCATGTGCCTGCGCATAGCGCACTAAACCACGGTTAGTTGATTTGGCGCGCAAGCTACCGCATAGCGCTAACACTCTGATTGTCATAAGCGGCTCCTCGATAACGGACAATTTTAGCTTAGCCGAAGCTGAACTTTTTGCCGCATTTTATTAACAGCCTAAACTGGTTGTTATCGCCCCGAGCTGTTAGAATGCGACCTGCTCTGGTGAGCAAGATGCTTGAAAAGGGAATCAGGTGTAAAACCTGAACTGTACCCGCAACTGTGAAACGCGCTGCAGCTAATACCACTGTATCAGTCTTGATTACGGGAAGGTGGTTGTGGGTTATCGCGTTAAGTCAGGAGACCTGCCAGACACTGAACGCTCTTTTGCGAAAGAGTGAAAACGCCCGTGCGGGAAGACACGGTAGCGCCTGTTACTCTGCCAGTCGGTGGAGGCTTGGCTGCTGCCATTAATATTGCATCTGGACAGCAGCGTGAGCGCAATTTTTACCCTTGATCAGGTTAGTCTCAGTTACCCGTCGTCCAGCCATGGTGCGGCGAGCCTGGTGCTGCAGGGTATCAGCTGTAGTCTGCCTGCCGGGGAATTAATTGGCATTATCGGTCCTAACGGCGCGGGTAAAAGCTCCTTGTTGTCGCTGTTAAGTGGTTGTCCGGCGCCCAGTCACGGCAAAGTGCAGTTCGCGGGTAAGCCACTGCACAGCTATCCACCGCGGCAACTCGCACAGCAATTAGCCTTCTTACCGCAACATAATCCGCCCTTACCCGGACTCAGCTGCTATCAGGTGGCGGCCATGGGGCTGCTGCCGCACAAGCACTGGTTTGAAGCAGATAATGATCATGACAAACAGCAAGTAGAACTGGCGCTGCAACACACCGGTTTGTTGGCTAAACAACAACAACGCTCGGATACGCTGTCGGGTGGCGAGTGGCAGCGGTTGACACTGGCGCGGGCTTTGGTGCAGCAAGCCAGAGTGTTACTGCTGGACGAGCCGACCAACCATCTGGATGTCAAATACCAACATCAGTTATTACAGTTGTTGTTGAGCCTCAACAAAACCGTGATCTGTGCGCTGCATGATCTCAACCTAGCTGCCCGTTACTGCCATAAACTGCTGCTGTTGCAGCAAGGGCAACTGAAAGCCTTCGGCAGTGTGGAGCAGGTGTTGCAACCGGTGCTGCTAAGTGAAGTGTTTGAATTGCCAGTCGAGGTCAGTCGCCATCCACAGTATGGCTGGTGGCAGGTCAACTTTATCAGTCCACAGGTGGCAAAGTGAGTCGCTGGGCGGGCCAATATCCATTGGCACTGGCTGTGCTGGCAAGCTTGCTGCTGGGTAGTGTGCTCGTCAGCTTGTTACTGGGTAGTGCTGACTTAAGCTGGCCTGTACTCTTTGCTGCATTGCAGCTTAATGGTGAACAGCCGCTGGCTGAAACCATTATCTGGCAATTACGTTTGCCGCGGATTTTGACTGCCTTGTTGGTCGGGGCCGGGTTGGCAGTGAGCGGTGCCGTGTTACAAAATGCCAGCCGTAATCCCTTGGCGGATCCCTACTTATTTGGTTTGATGGCCGGTGCCGCGCTCGGTGCAACTATTGTCAGTATTGTGCTGCCTGAGCAGCAACTGAGTATGGCGCTGGGGGCTTTTGCCGGTGCCATCTTGGCCATTGCTTTAGTTTTAGCCGTCGCGTTTGGGCAGGGCCGGCAACGGATTGAAGTCACGTTGCTGGCCGGTGTTGCCGTGTCCTTTATGCTCAGTGCCATTAGCAGTTTTATTTTGTATTTTGCCGAGCCCTTTGCTGCCAATAAGGTGATTTTTTGGCTAATGGGCAGTTTAAGCCGCAGTAGCTGGCAAAGCCTGACGTTGATTGCCCCGCCGGTGATGGCGCTCTTGCTGCTGGCCGTGGCATTACGCCGGCAGCTGGATGCCTTGTTACTGTCGGATACCAGCGCCCGCAGTTTGGGGATCCGGCCGCAGCGTCTGCGTCTGCTATTGCTGATTAGCACCGCTCTGGTTAGCGCCGTGATCGTGTCACAGTGCGGTGGTATTGCCTTTGTAGGCTTATTGGTACCCCATATGGTGCGGGCGTTATTTGGGGTGACCGCGTTGCCGCTGCTGCTCGGTTCAGCGTTACTCGGTGCCTGTTTTATGCTGTGGGTGGATAATCTGGCGCGAAGTGTGCTGGCGCAACAGGAAATTCCGCTGGGGGTTATCACCTCTGTCATTGGCAGTATCTTTTTCTTAATGTTGCTGCGGCGACGGCTTTAAGTGCTACGGCAATGGGTTTAACAGAGGATGGAGTCATGTCCGAACAATTAAAACAACAGCAACATCAGGCCAGACAACAACGCTTAAAAGCGCAGGTTGATGCGGCTGTCGCGAGAGCCACCATTGAAAAAGGCCTGATTCTGGTGTTAACCGGGAATGGCAAAGGCAAGTCGACCGCAGGTTTTGGTACCGTCGCCCGGGCCGTCGGTCATGGTTTAACCGCGGCGGTGGTGCAATTTATTAAAGGGAGCTGGGATTGCGGTGAGCGTAATTTGCTGCAGCAACATGGGGTTGAATTTGCGGTGATGGCCACCGGCTTTACCTGGGATACCCAGGACCGGGCCGCAGATATGGCTGCTGCCGAGCGCGCCTGGCTGGAGGCAGAACGTTTTTTGGCCGATGACAGTATCGATTTGGTGTTGTTAGACGAACTCACCTATATGCTGACCTTCCATTATTTGCCATTAGAGCGCATTGAGCAGGCGCTATTACAGCGGCCCGCGAAACAGCACGTTGTGATCACCGGGCGGGCTTGTCACCGACGGTTAATTGAACTGGCCGACACGGTAAGCGAAGTGCAGGTGGTTAAGCATGCGTTTGACAATGGCGTCAAAGCGCAGCGCGGCCTGGATTGGTAAGATGCGAAAGCTGATTATTGTCGCCCTGGTATTGCTGAGTGCTTGCGCCGCCGCAGCCACACCTCAGCGAGTAATCACCCTGACCCCGCATCTGACGGAGTGGGTATTTTTACTCGGTGCCGGCGATCGTTTGGTGGCGGTCAGTGATTACTCCGATTACCCGGAAGATGCACAACATCTGCCATCCTTTAATACGTTCGGGGCACTGAATGTTGAAGCGATCCTGGCGCTGCAGCCCGACTTGGTGTTAGCCTGGCGCGGGGGCAACCCGGAAGCAGATTTGCAACGCTTGCAGCAGTTTGGCATTACGATTTTCTATTCTGAGCCGGTGTTACTGGACGATATTGCCAGCGAGTTACAGCAGTTAGCGGTGGTATTGGGTGTACCAGAGCAGGGCGCACAACAGGCCAGGCTGTTCCGGCAGCGTTATCAGCAATTACAGCAAATCTATCAGCAGGCACCACCGCTAGCGGCGTTCTTTGCTATGGGCACAGAGCCGTTGTTAACGGTGGCCAATCATGCCTGGCCAGCACAGGTGATGCAGCTTTGCGCGGCCGCTAACATCTTTGCAGATGCGAAAACTGATTATCCACAGGTGGCATTAGAACAAGTACTGGCTCGGCAACCGACGGTAATTATTCAGGCCAGCCGCGATGCGGTGGCGCCGTCATCGGCTTTCTGGCAGCGTTATCAGAGCCTGCCAGCCGTGCGGCAGCAGGCCTTTATTACCCTGGATGCCAATCAATTATATCGGGCGACACCACGGATCCTGGACGCCGCCGAGCAGTTATGCCGTCAGCTACAAGCCTATCGCGAGCGGGGTTAATGTAGTAAGTCGTCCTCAGCATTAGCGACTTGGCGACACTCGGTAATATTATTTCTTTTACGGCAAATTTCTTGCGGTTTGTCCGGCTTGGCGCCGACGACTTTTTTGATGCCGGACACAACGGTCGCATCCACTGCCATGCCGAGTTCCGTCAAGATCATTGGATTACTCTCTCGTTGTAATGGTTTTGCCGGATCGACAGTCTGGTTTTGATGCTCACCTAACTGGCTATCAGCCAACATTCCGATTGCAGTACAGCCGCCAAGCGGCAATAGTAGCGCGCTAAGCATGAAGACGCGGATTAACATGGGCATAGCTACACTTTCCTTGTTCGTTCTAGAGTAACTCTAGCTGATAATTCCCACTGGCAAAAGCGCTGGCCAGCTCATGTGAGCGTTGCAGTACTTCCTGCCAATAGGCAATGCGCTGCGCATCCGGTAGTTTAAAGTCTTTGCGATCCGGAATTTTGCCATACGACAAACTGCGAACCCAGCTGTCGCTTGGGCACAAAATAATCACATTATGCAGTAGTTCGGGTTTTACCCGGCGCCAGGGTAGGGCTTTATCAAACCAGCCAGGTGTCAGGTTGGGATAGAAATGTGGATATAATACCAGGCCGTCTTCACTAAAGCGTTGATTAAAATGATAATCGGTAATGCCGCCATCAAAATAGCGACCGGGTTTAGCATCGCAGATATTTTCAATAGGCTCTAAAACCATTGGAATGGATCCGCTGGCTAAAATGGCTGCCCGCAGATTATCACTGGTCAGGGCGACATGTTCTGTCGGCAGCTCGGCACTGTGCATAAAGGGCGCACAGGCACCCGGGGCATAAAAGTGTACCCGTTGATAAAAAAACTGGAGTAAGGAACGATGCAGCAGGTTGGCGGTGGCCGTTAGCCCCAGCGCCGCGCCTTGCAACAGACTATTACTGACTTTGGTTAAACCGCGGGCGCGATCAACAATCAGATGCAGTTTCATCACCGGATTTGTCAGTACTTCGGCACAGTGTTGTGCGGTAGGTAACACCTGATCAATCACCGTATGTGAAATGCGGGTGACTAAGCTTACGTCAGCCCCTGCCGGATAACAGATTTCAGAATAAGCTTTGGCAAAGCGAGCTGACGCTGCCACCGCATCTTGCTGCGCATAACAACTAAAGCGCCAGGCACCGGCGGAGCTGCCGAGTAAATGTAAAGGTTTACTGCGGCCCGCAAAAAATTGCCCCAATAAATATTGATCCAGGCCGTACAGGCAAAACCATTTCGGGCCGCCGCTGGCGCCCACCATGACTTCGATATCGTCAGCTTTTAATCCTGATTGCTGGATTTTACGCCAGGCGGTTGCACCGGCGAGCACCCTCAGTGGTGACTGCACTGCCTCTCCTTAATTCGTCAACACGGCCAGGCACCTTACTAATTACCGAATAAGGTCTGGTGCATCCGCTCGGCATAATCATCGGTCATACCGGAAATATAATCACAGATCACTCTTAGCTGGGCAGTACAGTCTGCTGCAGCTTGCCAGCGGGCCTGAGTATTTAACGGCAGCAGGCGCTGTGGATCTGAATGAAAGGCATCAAACAGCTTTAATAACATATTCTGGCAACGAAAACGTGACTGTTGAATTTCCGGTAACTGAATGACACAGCGGTAAACCAGATTTTTCAGCGTCTGCAGAATATGCTGCTCATCGTCAGCCAGCCTGGCATTGTAGCGGATCAATGGCTCCTGACAAGCCGGTAAACTCTGATACAGACTAACCGAGGTAATCAGTTGATTAACCAGGGAGCCGATAGCATCTTTACGCAAATGGTGTTTTGGACTGAACAGTTTGCTACCCAGCTGGCTTAGCTGTTGTTGCAAAGCGGGATCAAGCTGGCTAAAGGGTTCAGCGGTGAAGTCCAGCCACTGCTGATAACGGAGATTCCCCAGCACAATGGCATCTTCCAGATCGTGCACACCATAGGCAATATCATCCGCCAGCTCCATAATGGACGCATCCAGCGCCTTATAGCGGGATTTTTGCCAGGGTGATTTTGGCAGCAATTCTAACTGTTGAAAGTGTTGCCGATCCTGATCACTTAAGGGGGCCAGTACCCAATCCAGAATATCGCTGTCGGCGGCAAAGATGGCTTTGGCTGGTTTCCATGCTGAGAGATTAAGCTGGTTGTTGATCTCAGGTAGCGCCGGAATCAGCGGCTGCAGTACCGGGTATTTTAACAAGCCGAGCAAGGTGCGGCGCGTCAGATCCATACCGTGGTGTTCAGTATAAGGCTCAAGCTTGGCGACGATGCGTAACGTCTGGCCGTTGCCCTCAAAGCCGCCGGCGCCGAGCATTTTAAAATTGAGCGCGGTTTCGCCGCCATGACCGAAAGGCGGATGGCCAAGATCATGTGCCAAACATAGCGCTTCCATCAGGCTGTCATCCGGCAGTAAGGCCCGTAATTCCGGCGTGCTGTTAAGCCGCAGCTGATTAACTAAACCGGTGCCGATCTGCGCCGCCTCTAACGAATGGGTGAGCCGGGTGCGATAGAAGTCATTCTGGCCAATGCCGAGGATCTGTGTTTTCGATTGCAGGCGGCGAAAAGCCGCTGAGTGTAATACCCGCGCCCGGTCGCGTTGCCAGGGGCTACGGTGATCTTTGGGCCGGTTATCCGGAATGGCGGAGCGTCTTGCTTCCCAGATCGCAGTCATCTTCTTCACCCAACTATGCATTATTCAATGACTTATCATAAAGTAAAGCGCCAACAGAAGCGATGCTGGACAGCGGGTATTTTATACTGTATAAATAACCAGTCTAATCGCTAAGGAGTCGAAAATGGCTGTTATTACCAAATATGTCGTGGAACGCAGTGGAGTCGAGAAAATGACCTTTACCAGTAAAGCAGAAGCAGATGCCTACGATAAAATGCTGGATACTGCCGATGCGCTGCAAGTATTACTGAGCCATGCCAATATCCTGACAGAGGAAAACCAGGCCGAAGCACTGGCATTATATCTGGCACAGCAAAAAGACGAGCTATTGGTTGCACTTGGGGTGAAAAAGGCAGCCAAAGTGGTAGATAAATCAACCAGCGAGGCCGCAGAGCCGGCGGCAGCTAAAGCGAAAAAACTGCAAGCCGTGGTCGCGGAACAGGTGGCTTAACAGCTGAGCAGCAACGCTGTTGCTGTCGTCGCCTTGCCCTTTGTGTCAGCTAAGGTTGAGGCTGATCTAAGCTTGCTTAGTCGGCCGCACGGCTGCGCAGTGCCAGCACTTTTTGTTGCCAGTAGCGCTGCAAGTCGGCTTTGACTTCCGGCAATAATAAGTACAGTGCCAGAATATTCGGGATCGCCATGAGGAAAATCATCGAATCAATAAAGTCGAATACTGCCATAATGCTGGGTACCGCGCCCATCGACACCATGCCGCAGAACAATATTTTGTAAAGCGTGGTCAGCTTAGGGTGGGTGCCGACAATATAGCGCCAGCCGGTTAAACCATAGTAAGACCAGCTGAGCACGGTAGAAAAGCCGAACAGCAGCAAAGCCACCATCAGTACCAGCGGGAACCAGTCAAACACTGAAGCAAAGGCGCTGGAGGTAATCTGTACACCATCCAGGCCCTGCATTTGGTAAGCGCCGGTCAGAATAATCACCAGCGCGGTAATAGTGCAGATCACCACCGTATCGATAAAGGGTTCCAGCAAACCAACAAAGCCCTGTGATACCGGGTCCTTGGTTTTTGCCGCGGCATGGGCGATGGGCGAGGAGCCAATACCAGCCTCATTCGAGTATGCCGCCCGGCGAAAGCCCTGAATTAACACCCCGATAAAGCCGCCATAGGCCGCATCAGGTGCAAAGGCACTTTGTATAATCAGCCATAATGCCGCCGGCACTGCAGTAAGGTGGCTGCCAATCACCACCAGCGCGGCCAGCAAGTATATCGCGCACATCAAGGGCACCAGCTTACTGGTAACATTGGCAATACTCTTAATGCCGCCAATGATGACGGCGCCGATTAACGCCGCATAGATCACACCGAATAACCAGGCATTATCAAAGCCCGTGACGCTTTGTACCTGCACAAACCCCTGATTGACATGCACAAAACCGGCTGAGCCGAAAATAACCGCGACCGAGAAGAACAGCGCCAGTGCGGTACCGAGTTTCGGTAGCTGATACTTATCCAGCGCGGCCTTGATATAGTACATCGGGCCACCGGAGACAGTACCATCAGCATTCACCTGGCGGTATTTTACCGCCAGCGTACATTCGACAAATTTGGTCGACATGCCAAGCAAACCGGCCATAATCATCCAGAAGGTGGCGCCAGGCCCGCCCAGGCTAATGGCGACCGCGACCCCGGCAATATTACCGGTACCAACAGTACCGGACAGTGCGGTAGTTAACGCCTTATAGGGCGAGATTTCTCCGCTGCTGCCGGGCTCTGGTTTAGCAAACAGCCGCCGAATAGCATAGCCGAAACCTCTGATATTGATAAAACCCAGATAGCAGGTAAAGATGATAGCGCCACTGATCAACCAAATCATTACCAGCGGAATATCAACGCCATTAAACGAAAAGGCATAAAACACCACTGAGGCAAGTTGGTTGGTAAAGGCTTCAAAACTGGCCTGAAATGAAAATTCAGCAGACATATTGCTATCCGGATGGCTGTAATCTGGCAGAGCATACCTGCTCAGACCAGAACTGACAACCATTGCTCAGTTGGACAGCGATGATTTGCGATTAACCGCGGATTCAGATAGTTGGGCTAAGCTTAATCCGTTCAGGGTCAAGCAGACCGCGTTAAAGGAGAACTGTAATGTGGATTCGAACTAGTTTGATGGTGTTATTGCTGTGGGTATTGCAAGGCTGTGCTGCCGGCATTAATGCCACCCCGGCAGAACAGCGTGCTGCCATCACTGAGATGCGCCAGCAGGTACTCAACGACCTATACCGCGAAAAAACCAGTGCTCGGGCGGAAGTGGCGGCGGCTCCCGGTTATGCGGTATTTAGCAATGCTAATGTCAATCTGATTCTGGCGAGTTTTGGCGGCGGCTATGGCGTGGTTCGCAATAATCGCAGCGGTGCCGATACCTATATGAAAATGGGCGAGGTTGGCGTCGGTCTGGGAGCGGGTGTCAAAGACTTCCGGCTGGTACTGGTGTTTCATACTGAGCGGGCGCTACAACGCTTTATTGAACAGGGCTGGGCTTTCGGCGCTCAGGCCGATGCTGCCGCCAAAGCCGGCGATAAAGGCGCCGCGGTTGGCGCCGAAGCCAGTGTCGATGAGGTGACTATTTATCAGTTTACCGAAACGGGGCTGGCATTGCAGGCCACCATTAAAGGCACCAAGTTCTGGGTCGATGATAAACTAAATTAGGTGTCCGGGGTGACAGAGGCGGCCGCTAACGCGGCCGCGATTTGCAACAACAGTTAATATTGACTGTAGCTCTGTAAAAACTGGCCGAGGCGGCTAATCGCCTGGGTCAGTTGTTCTTTATGCGGCAGCGTGACAATACGGAAATGATCCGGCTCTGGCCAGTTAAAAGCCCGGCCATGCACCAGTAGTACCTTATGCTGGCGCAGAAAATCCAGTACAAAGAGCTCATCGTCCTGAATCCGGTATTTTTTAAGATCGATCTTCGGAAACAGATACATTGCCCCCTTGGGGCGCATACAGCTGATGCCATCAATTTCGGTCACCAGCTTGTGCGCCAGATCCATCTGATCGTATAAGCGTCCACCCGGTACCACCAGCTCATTAATACTCTGATAGCCACCCAGTGCCGTTTGCACCGCATGTTGACAGGGTACATTGGCACAAAGCCGCATCGATGCCAAAATATTCAAACCCTCAATATACTGCCGTGCCGCCTGCTTGGCGCCGGAGATAAATAACCAACCGATGCGAAAGCCGGCGATGCGGTAATTCTTCGATAAGCCACCAAAGGTCAGCATCACCAGGTCATCGGCCAAGGCCGCCGTGCTAACGTGCTCAGTACCGTCATACAGCACCTTGTCGTATATCTCGTCACTTAGCACCACCAGTTTATGTTCACGGGCGATTTGCAGTAATTGCCGTAAAAATGCCGCGTCATAGACTGCACCGGTCGGATTATTCGGATTGATTAGCACTAGGGCGCGGGTTTTTTTGCTGATCTTTGCCTTGATATCATCCAGTGCCGGCAACCAATCCTGCTGCTCATCACAGAGGTAATGGACTGCCTTACCACCCGCCAGATTCACCGCCGCCGTCCACAGCGGGTAGTCCGGCATTGGCACCAGTACCTCATCACCGTTGTTCAGCAGTGCCTGTAATGACATCAGGATCAGCTCAGAGACGCCGTTACCGATATAGACATCATCCGCATCGGCACCCAGAATGCCACGCTGCTGGTAATACTGTGCAACGGCGACCCGCGCCGGGTAAATACCCTGCGAGTCGGAATAACCCTGGGCGGTTGGCAGGTTATGGATCACATGCTTGAGAATTTCATCCGGCGCTTCAAAGCCAAAGGGCGCCGGATTGCCAATATTTAATTTCAGAATGCGGTGGCCTTCCTCTTCCATGCGTTTTGCTTCGCGTGCCACCGGGCCACGAATATCGTAACAAACTCCATCCAGTTTATTTGACCGTTCTACCGCTTTCATTTTGTTCGCCTGACTCTTCAATTTGGGGTTGTTTATCCATCCAGACCGCTAAAGCTGCCCAGTGCAGTGTTTATCAGTAAACAAATATTTGCAATATTTTCAGGCAATAAAATACAAAAAAAGCCGACTGCGAACTTTTTGTTCGAATCTAAGCCTTATAGGCGGTAGAATATGCGGCTATTTTGGGTTTAACTGAAACGATCTGTTGCTTTAAAAGGTGGTGAATGCTCTTAATCCGTAACCTGATTCTGGTGCTGTTTTGGCTGTTAGTGGCGGTGGCTACCTTTAGTCCTTTTAGTGAACTGGAACCAGTAAAAGAGCCTGAAGCACTGGAGGAATGGCAAATTCCAAGCCGGCTAACCGCCTTATCGGATGCCGACCAAAAGAAGTTGTTGCAGCGGCTCGCTTATCCGAAGGCAGCGATCCCAAAGCAGCCGTTACCTGATTTCAATACCATCGCGAATGTCGATCGCAAGAAACAAGCGTTTTTTGACTATCTGAGGCCGCATGTCAAACGCGAAAATCAGCGTTTATTGTGGTTACGTGAACAGCTGCTGGAGATTGCCGAGAAAAAGCAGAAAAACTTAAGACTCAGCATTGAGGAATATGCGTTTCTGTATAGCTTGTATGACGAGTTTAAGTTAGACGTGGCAGAGACGGATCAGGAAACCCTGGCTGAGCTATTACTGCGGGTAGATGTGATCCCGGAAAGTTTAGTCTTAATGCAAGCAGCAAATGAGTCTGCCTGGGGCACCAGCCGTTTTGCCATAGAGGGTTATAATTTCTTCGGCCAGTGGTGTTTTCGCGAGGGCTGTGGCCTGATCCCGCTAAACCGGGCCGAAGATCAGTTTCACGAGGTCGCGAAATTCGACAGTCCGGCAGCCAGTATCCGCAGTTATTTTTATAATCTGAATACCTTTCATACTTACGAGCAGTTGCGGCAGATCCGCGCACAACACCGTGCTGAAAACCGGCCTCTGCGTGGTGAAGCCCTGGCACATGGTTTGAGTGCCTACTCTGAGCGCGGTCATGAATATATCGAAGAAATTACCGCGATGATTCGTTTTAACCGTCGTCTACTGGAAGATTAAGCGATAAAAAAGCCTGCTCAACTGAGCAGGCCTGGTGTTGCTGCCGTAGCCTGTTACGCTCAGCTTAATTCCACTGCCTGATGCACAATTAACTCGTCATCTTCCTGCTCGAAACCTACTGGTACGCTAGGTACTGCAACCTTATCAAAGGCGGTATCACCATCGCTGAGCAGAGCGCTTTCTTTGCTAATCGCCGCAAAATCAAACAGCGTTTTATCGGCCAGATGGGACGGCACAATGTTCTGCATTGCCTGAAACATGGTTTCAATCCGGCCCGGGAAACGTTTATCCCAGTCCTGCAGCATTTCTTTTACCACCTGCCGCTGCAACCCGTCCTGTGAGCCACAGAGGTTACACGGGATAATCGGGAAAGCCTTGGCTTGCGAATATTTTTCGATATCCTTTTCTTTGCAGTAAGCCAAAGGCCGGATCACGATATGTTCGCCGTTATCACTGATCAGTTTGGGCGGCATCGATTTCATCTTGCCGCCATAAAACATATTTAAAAACAAGGTTTCCAGCATATCATCGCGGTGGTGGCCGAGGGCGATTTTAGTTGCGCCCAGTTCTTTGGCAGTGCGGTACAAAATACCACGGCGCAGGCGTGAACACAGCGAGCAGGTCGTTTTGCCCTCTGGGATCTTTTCCTTGACGATGGCATAGGTATCTTCAGTAACAATTTTAAAGTCGACGCCAATGGCTGTCAGATACTCTGGCAGCACATGCGCCGGGAACCCCGGTTGTTTCTGATCAAGATTCACCGCCACAATACTGAAATTAATTGGCGCCGATTGTTGCAGATTCAGCAGAATATCCAGCAGGGTATAAGAGTCTTTACCGCCGGATAAACACACCATCACCTTGTCGCCTTCACTGATCATGCCAAAATCAGCAATGGCCTGGCCAACGTTACGGCGCAGCCGTTTGTGCAGTTTATTCAGATTGTATTGGGCTTTCGCTTGCGCGGCGTGAGACATCATTAACTACCAGACAGAAAAAAGGCGCACATTATACCCAAGGGTGCGCCTACGCAAAAGAGGAATAGGATCCTGCTCTAGGATTTCTCCAGCGGACAGACAAAGTTTTCCGGTTTTAACGCCAAGACATCGCAGTCCAAACGGTCAATCACATGCTCGGCGGTATTGCCGATAATGGCAGCCGATAAACCGGTTCGGCCGATGGTACCAATTAATACCATTTCCGCATCCAGCTTCCGCGCTAGTTTCGGGATCACATCTTCTGGCATACCCTCCAGCACATGACACTGGTCCGCCGGAATCGCATAGTCATCGGCGAGCAGCTTGACGGCTTCTTTATGGTGGCGCTGCATAGTGCTGTTATATTCCTGCGGATTAAACTCCGGGATTTCGATGGCGATATTAACCGGCGTACCCGGATAGGCATTGACCAGATGTACCTTGGCGTGCAGCAATTCAGCCATTTGTAACGCTTTAGTAATTACGCGTTTATTTAATGATTTATGATGTTCTTGTTCGCTGCCGGCATTAACTGCGGCGATAATATTTCCTTGCTCCGGCCAGGCGTGTTCTTTTACCAGCAATACCGGGCAGGGACACTTGCGTAAAATATGCCAGTCAGTTGGGGTAAAAATCATCGATTTCAGTACGTCATGATCATGAGTACCTTTAATGACTAAGTCGAAGTTATGCTCCAGTACCGCCTTGACCACGGCTTCGAAAGGTCTGTTGTGCCAAACCACCTGTATCGCAATGTCGAGCCCGGCGGCCGTTGCCGGTGCTAATAAACTGCTAAGCCAGATTTCACGATCCTTAATCACCGCTTGTTTCATGGCTTCGCGCTCATCACCGGACAACATGGTGGTCATTTCGTAAGAGAACTCGTATACCGACAGAAAGGCCGTTAATTTACCGCCTTGTTTGCGGGTTAGTTCCAGCGCACGATCCAGCGCTTTTTGCTGTTCCGTAGTTGGATCCAGTACCACTAAAACATTGTTGTAAATCGACATAATATCTCCGGCTATCCATTCTAACTCACCTAAGTGTAGTCAAAATAACCGGAGTTGGTAGCGGGGCCTTTGTGTTAAATCAATAAACAAGCAACAAAGTTAAAGCGGCGTTGCGGCGCAATAGGCGTTGTTGCTTTACTGAAATCAATATGGGGGGTTAGCAATTCCCTGCCAGATTATTTAGTGCCGACGCATCAAGAATGGTAATCAGTTTACCGTCGACATCAATAATCTGATCTTTATGCAGTTTACTCAGCAAACGGCTGATGGTTTCCACGGTTAAGCCCAGATAATTACCGATATCACTGCGGGTCATCGTCAGACGGAAAGCCTTAGACGAAAAGCCCCGGTTACCGTAGCGTGATGCCAGATGATTGAGGAAGGTCGCCAGTTTTTGCTCGGCAGTTTTCCGGTTTAACAACAGCAACATTTGCTGATCTGCCTGAATGTCCTGGCTCATCAGCCGCATCATTTGTTGCCGTAATTTGGGCAGTTGATCTAATAACAGTTCGAGATTATTGAACGGGATTTCACAAATCATTCCGGTTTCCAGCGCTTCAGCGTAACTGACGTGTTGCTGGGTGTTGATCGCATCAAAACCGATAATATCGCCGGGCAAATGGAAGCCGGTAATTTGTTGCTCACCCTGTTCGGTCAGGGTAAAGGTTTTAAAGGATCCGGTACGCACGGCGAACAGCGATTTTAGTGCGGTGCCACTTTCAAACAGAATATCGCCTTTATGCAGCGGGCGTTTACGCTGGATAATGTCATCCAGCTTGGTCATTTCCTGATCGTTAAGTGAAAATGGCAGGCACAGCTGGCTAAAACCACAATCCTGACAATTAATCGCCGAGCGTTGCATCGAATGGATCCTAAAGTCCCTAATATGACTGCTAGCTTAAAAAACTAACCTCTGCAAAGCAAGCCATATCGTATAAAAGCCATAGATAGCCAGTATAGCCGCAGTCGCATAACGAAACAGCATATTTGCTTTGAGCTGACGTAAGGCGTTGGCTGCGCTGCCAACGGCGAGAAGAGCGGGCAGGGTACCGATGCCAAAGCCAAGCATCAGGGCGGCACCCTTTAGCGCACTGCCGCTGGCCAGACTCCAGCTTAAGGTGGAGTAAACCAGGCCACAGGGCAGAAAGCCCCATAACAGGCCATAGCGGTAAGCTTTGCTGGCGGAATCCAGTGGTAACAGCGCTTTGCTCAGTGGCTGTAGCCGCTGCCATAGGCCCTGACCAACCTTTTCTAATCGGGTTAAACCAAACCAGAGCCGGCTAATGTACAGCGCCATGGCAATCAGCAGCAAGCCGGCAAGCAAACGCAGCCATAGCATGGATGCCCCGGTCACTTGCATCGCCGTAATACCAAAATAGCCAACCAGGGCGCCGAACAAGGCGTAAGTCGTTAAGCGTCCGGCACTGAGTAACAATGGAAAGTACCAGCCGTGACGGCGTTGTTCTGCCGGTACACTCAGTTGTAAGGCACTGGCGATACCGCCGCACATTACCAGGCAATGACTGCTCCCCAACAAACCAATCAGTATAGCGGCGAGAAAATCAGGGCTCATCTTGGCGCGACGGGCTGTTATGGTTTGGCTGCTGGCGCGGGTTGTCAGACTGCACCTGCTGCTTATCCTCATCAAACAGGATGCTTAAGCCTTCTTTTTCCAAATCTTCAAACTGTTTTGAGCGTACCGCCCAAAAGAAAATCCAGATACCGATGGCGACAAATAAAATGGCAATCGGGATCAGTACATAAATAATGCTCATTTCTTCAGTAACCTTAACGAGTTAGATACCACCAGCAAGGAGCTGAAGGACATACCAATCACGGCAATATAAGGTGATACAAAGCCTGCTACCGCCAATGGAATAATAATCAGATTATAGCCTACCGACCAGCCAAGGTTTTGTTTGATGGTACGGGCGCTTTGTTTACCACCGGCAACTAAATCTAATACCAGGCTGACATCTGGCTTTAACAGCACCACATCGGCCTGGTTTTTTGATAAATCCGCGCCTGAGTGCACGGCGACAGAGATATGGGCGGCATTAAAGCCAGGGCTGTCATTAATGCCATCGCCAAGCATTAAGACTTTATGGCCATCGGCAATCAGTTGCTGGATCTGCGCGACTTTTTGCTCTGGCGAGCAGCCCTTTACCATAAAATCTAACTGCAGCTGCTGGCTGATCTGCTCTGCTTGCTCAGAGCTGTCGCCGGTCAACATGCCTAAACGATAACCCTGTTGCTGCAGTTTGGCGACCAGTGCCGGCACTTCCGCCCGGATCTGATCACTCAGCTCTACCGCAGCAATCGGCTCGCCATCGATCACCAGATATACCATCGCATTGCTGACTTCGCTCAATTGACAAAACGCCGCACTGCCGACTTTAAGCTGTCGTTGTTGCCAGCTGCCACTGATCCCAGCGCCAACGGCGACGCTCACCTGCTGCAGTTGCAATGGTTCGGTCAGATACGGAGCAAAGGCCCGGGCGATGGGATGCTCGGAATAGCGCTCCAGATTGGCAATGAAATTCAGCACCTCAGCTTCACCGTATTGCGTACTGAGTAAGGTGACCTGGCAGACACTAAACTGGCCTTCGGTAAGGGTACCGGTTTTATCGAACACGATATGGCTGATTTCTGGCAAGGTTTCCAGCGCCTGAGAATTTTTAATCAGGATCCCCTGACGGTTTAAGCGTGCTAAGGCACAGGTAATAGCGGTGGGGGTTGCCAGGCTGAGTGCACAAGGGCAGGTGGCAACTAAGACCGACAAGGTAACCCAGAATGCCCGGTCCGGGTTCCACCAGAAATACCATAAACCAAAGGTCAATACCGCTATTACCAGTAAGCGTTCGACAAAGTATTTTGCCAGCTGGTCAGTTTTTTCCACCAACCGCGGTTTTTGATTTAGCGTCTGCTGCTGCAACTGGATAATCTGGCCCAGGCGGGAGTGTGCCAAGGCCTCGCTAACGCGAATTTTCAGCAAACCATCATGATTGATACTGCCTGCCAGTACTGTATCGCCGGGCCCTTTACTAATGGGCCGGTATTCACCGGTTAGCATCGATTCATCAACCGAGCTTTGCCCCTCTGTGACGATACCATCAGCTGGCAGGGTTTCGCCGGCTTTGACCAGGATCAGATCGTCAGGTTGCAACCGGCGCGCCGAGGCACTGGTTGGGCCCTGCTCAGTTAATAAAGTGGCGGTGACCGGCATAATCTTTAGCAGGTTGCTGGTGGCCTCTCGTGCCTGGGCCCGGGCGCGGTATTCAAAAAACTTACCCAACTGCAGCAGAAAAGTAAACATACAGACCGATTCAAAATAGACTTCACCGGTATGAAACAGCGTGGCATAAGACGAGGCGAAAAAGGTATACCAGAGCGCCAGACTAACCGGCACATCCATATTCATCTGCCTGGCTTTAATGCTGCGCCAGGCACTGAGAGTGAAAGGTTTGGCGGCATAGAGCAGCACCGGTATGGTCAACAGCATACTGATCCAACGCAGATAGCCTTCATGCGAGGCTTCGATACCCGTGTATTCGCCAAAGTACAGTGCGAAGGCCAGCATCATCACTTGCATGGTGAGAATGCCCGATACCGCCAATCGTTTCAGATAGCGGTTTAATTCCTGTTTAAAGGTCTGTTCTTCCTGATCGGCAACAAAAGGACTGGCCTGATAACCCAGCTCAGAGATTTGCCGTAAAATGCCGCTTAATGGCAGCTTATTGCTGTCCCAACTGACCGACGCACGTTGGGTAGAGGCGTTAACCGTAACCTTGGCAATGTCTGGCAGTTTTTTCAGTTGCTTTTCAATTAACCAGGCGCAGGCAGCGCAGCTCATGCCGGATAGTGACAATTCCAGTTCAGTTAAATCGCCATGCTGGCGGCTGATATCGGCCAGTACGTCTGGCTGATCAAAGTTGGCTAACTGGTTGGCAAGCTCGTCGGGCAGGGCGGTAACTTTAGCCGCGGCTTCGGTACGGAAGCGGTAATAGTCTGCCAGGCCATTATTAATAATGGTATCGGCAACCGCCTGGCAACCTGCGCAGCAAAAAAACTGCCGGTTACCATCGATATGCAGGGTAAAACGCTCGCCGGTAGCTACCGGCTCATGGCAATGGAAACACTGCAGGTCGCCCAAGACGCCTCTTCCTTAATCAATACAGATAACAGTGATTATTTATAACCCAGTTTAATTTCCTGCTCAGCCGGCAGCACCAGATTGGCTTTGAGTCGCCATTCATTGGACGCATCCGATACGGTTAAGCGCCAACGACCATCTGGTGTCAGGGGTAGGGTGGCAACATAAAGTAGTTCACCACTGCGTTCTGCATCGACAGCAAAATCCCGGGCGCCGAGGGTTGGATGATAAAAGTCTAAATGAATGCTGTCGCCCAGCACCGCATTTTCGGCAAAGCGCACTACGGCTCTATTGCCGGCGACCAGGATGCTGGCATCCAGATTACGCAACGCCGCTTCACGGTACTTGGCAAGTTGCAAGTTGATACTTTTACCCGCCGCATAATAATCATCAATGACGACTTCCGGTTTGTGTTGTTGCATCACTACCACGGTATGCACCGCTTTTAGCGCCGTCAAAACCGGTATCGCAATTAATACCCAGGGCCAGACATATTTATACCAGGGTTTGGTATCCTTTTGCATTCGTAACCTCATTATAAAACTAAGCCCCTGTACGGGGCTTAGATTCTATCAGAACATCCTGCCTGGTGTTAGCGCAGGTCTTCCGGATTCGCTAAGCGATAAACATAGGCTGTCAGGATATGTACCTTGTCTTCACCCAGTGTTTCTTTAAAGGCAGGCATCACACCGTAACGGCCATTGCGCAGCGTTTCTTCGATATCCCGGGCAGAGCCGCCATATAACCAGATATTATCAGTCAGGTTCGGCGCACCAAACGGCAGATTGTGGGCGACGCTACCGCGGCCATCAGCGCCATGACAGGCGGCACACATACCAAACTTGGCTTTACCGGCTTCGGCGTCTTTTTCATTGACGGCGCGACCGGAGAGTTGCAGCACATAGGCAGTCATTTCTTTGATGCCCTGGTCGCCCAGTGCGGCTTCCCAACCTGGCATTGCGGCTTTACGGCCGTACAGCAAGGTTTCTTTGATCTTATCTGGCGTACCGCCATATAGCCAATCGTTGTCTGTCAGGTTCGGGAAGCCTCGTTGACCGCGGGCATCTGAGCCGTGACATAGCGCACAGTTTTGCAGGAACAAGCGCTGACCGATTTTCAAAGCTTCAGTGTCATAAGCCAGATCCAGTACATCACGCTTGGCGAAAGCTTGGAATACCGGGCCATAGACTTCGTCGGCTTTGGCGTTTTCTACGTCCAGCTGCACGTGACGGCCTTCAGCACGAGCCAGCTCAACCGCCTGCCGTGACTCTTCCAGCGACTTAATGCCCTGATTGGAGCTGGTCCAACCGAGGAAACCTTTGTAATTTCCCAGACCCGGATAAGCAGCCAGATAGAACACTGACCAAATCAGGGTGGCAAAGAACATATAGGTCCACCATTTTGGCAGTGGGTTGTTGTACTCTTTTAAGCCATCAACTTCGTGATCAGTAGTCTGATCTTCAGGTACGCCCACGAAGTTTTTCAGGTTCCACAATAACAGCACTAAACACAATACCAGTACCGGTATGGTCAGTACCCAAATCCAAAGATTCCAGAAGCTACTCATGCTCCTTCTCCCGTTTCGAATGTTGTTTTCCGGATTCCGGTTCGTCGTCAAATACTAAGTTAGCGGCTTCTTCGAAGTCAGACTTACGTTTTTTGCTGTAAGCCCAAATCACAAACGCCACAAAGCCAACGAACAGGATCACTGTCAGAATGCTGTGAACTGTTGCAAATTCCATAACCGTTACTTCAGCGCTGTGCCCAGTGATTGCAGGTAGGCAATCAGGGCTTCCATTTCGGTTTTACCTTTAACTGCTTCTGCAGCACCGGCGATATCTTCATCGGTGTAAGGTACGCCGAAACTCCGGAAAATCTCCAGCTTACGGGCCGTGTACTTGCCGTCCAGAATGTTGGTATCTAACCACGGGTAAGCCGGCATATTCGACTGTGGCACCACCGAGCGTGGATCCATCAGGTGCGCATAATGCCAGTCATCACTGTAACGACCACCCACACGGGCCAGATCCGGACCAGTACGCTTTGAGCCCCACAGAAACGGATGTTCCCATACGCTCTCACCGGCAACCGAGTAGTGACCGTAACGTTCTACTTCAGCGCGGAACGGCCGAATCATTTGGCTGTGACAGTTGGTGCAGCCCTCACGGATAAACACATCCCGGCCTTCCATCTGCAGGGCAGTGTATGGCTTCAGGCCGTCAATTGGCTGGGTGGTTTCATCGAGAAACATCAGCGGAGTAATTTGAACCAGCGTACCAAAGCTGATGGCGATAATGGTGAAAATGCCCAGTAAACCAACGCTTTTTTCAATTTTTTCGTGATGATTTTTTGACATTTGGCTCTCCTTAGGCGGCGGCTGCAGCAGGTTGGGCTGCTGGTGTTTTACTGCTTACTGTCTTGTAGACGTTGTAAGCCATCAGCAACATACCGGCGACCACGAAGGCACCACCAATAAAGCGCATCAGATAGAACGGCATCGAGGCTTCCAGGCTTTGGACAAAGCTGTAAGTCAAAGTACCGTCAGTGTTAACTGCGCGCCACATCATGCCTTGCATAATACCGCTGATCCACATTGCTACGATGTACAGCACCACACCAATAGTGTGCAGCCAGAAGTGGGTGTTAATCAGTTTTAAGCTATACATTCCGTCTTTGTTATATACCGCCGGGATCAGGTGGTACATAGCACCGATAGAGATCATCGCAACCCAGCCCAGCGCACCCGAGTGCACGTGACCTACGGTCCAGTCAGTGTAGTGTGACAGTGCATTCACGGATTTGATCGCCATCATCGGGCCTTCGAAGGTCGACATACCGTAGAATGACAGCGATACAATTAAAAAGCGTAAGATGGGGTCGGTTTTCAGCTTATGCCAAGCGCCTGACAGCGTCATAATACCGTTGATCATGCCGCCCCAGCTTGGTACGAACAGCACCACAGACATCACCATACCTAAAGACTGGGTCCAGTCAGGCAGGGCAGTGTAGTGCAGGTGGTGTGGACCGGCCCAGATATACAGTGCAATCAGCGCCCAGAAGTGGACGATTGACAGCCGGTAAGAATACACCGGACGACCTGATTGTTTCGGTACGAAGTAGTACATCATACCCAGGAAGCCAGCGGTTAACAGGAAACCTACCGCGTTGTGGCCGTACCACCACTGCACCATGGCATCTACCGCACCGGCGTAAATTGAGTAAGACTTACCCAAATTCAGCGGGATCACCATGCTGTTGACGATATGCAGCGCGGCAACGGTAATAATAAAGCCGCCATAGAACCAGTTCGCGACATAGATATGGCTGGTTTTACGTTTAGCCAGAGTACCGAAGAACACGATAGCAAAACTGACCCAAACGATGGTAATCAGCACGTCAATTGGCCACTCCAGCTCGGCATATTCTTTGCTCTGGCTCAGGCCCATTGGCAGGGTAATCACGGCAGCGATAATAACCGCTTGCCAGCCCCAGAAAGTAAACATGGCGAGCTTTTCTGCAAATAACCGAACCTGACAGGTTCGTTGCACCACATAATAACAGGTGGCGAATAAGGCACTGGTACCAAAGGCGAAGATAACGGCATTGGTATGGAGAGGACGAAGACGGCTGTAGGTCAGCCAAGGCGTATCAAAGTTAAGCGCCGGCCAGTATAACTGGGCTGCAATTAACACTCCCACCGCCATGCCGACAATACCCCATAATACGGTAGTGATGGCAAAGAGGCGGACAACGCTATAGTTGTATTCAACATTTAACGGTTTGGTCTGGCTCATGTTGAGTTCCGCTGCAGTTTTGCTGGTTACTAAAATACCACCTGAAGGTGGCCCTTCTTGTTATAAATGGATACGTCCGCTGGATGAGGCCATCGCAGTTGGTTGTACCCACTTTATTTGGCCCGAATGATAAGGCCTTTACCCCATAAAAGATAGGCAAAGCCGCCTATTTTATGATGTAGAACAAAGTCGCTGTTCAATTTTCAGGCAATTAGGCCTGTTGCTGGTTTTTTGCCTGTTGTTAGCGCTAAGATAGCCACTTCTACGAGTTTAGCAGGCATTACCCTGAGATGAAGTTTGCAGTGAAGTTAGTGTTGTGTTTCATTTTTTTATTTGTACTGCAGGCTTGTACACCCGCTGCTAATGATAACAGCCAGCTGACCCTGCTGCAAACCGCTGACCTGAGTGTACAAATCAGTCCGGCAACAATACCGGTAGAAAGCCCGCTGACGCTAACGGTGAAAACAAACCTTGATATTCAGCAACTTAGTGGTGAAATTCGCGGCATTTCGATGTATATGGGGCGGATCCCGTTACACTGGCGTAAGGTCAGCGACACAGAGGGCACCGTCTGGCAAGCGGAGTTTTTGCTCGGCGCCTGTACCGATCCGCAAATGCGTTGGCAGTTGACGCTGACTATGGCAACCGTCAGCGGGCAGCAGCAACTGCAGCTGATCGATTTTACCTCAAGCTGGTAAGTCGTTGACTCAGTTGTAAGGCAGCTGGTTGGTTTAAATCCAGTTTTGCGGTTTCAACACAAACAAACTGCTGATAACTGTTTTCCGCTAAATCCGGCAGCGCTTTGCTGCGCTCCCGCCATGGATTCCAGACCACAGTAGCATCCTGGCCCTGTTGGCTGATGTTTAACTGCTGTGCGCCACTTTGCAACAACAGCTCTGCCGCAGGCTCCGGATAAACCCGATCAATTTCCCGCTCAAAGCGAAGCGGCGCAGTGCTTTCTACCCGTTCGCCGCCCAGCGTTTTATCCAGATAGGTGCTGGGTAAAGGACTGACACTGGTGTCTGACAGTGACGGTACCGCAAAATAACTGTGTAACGCAGCTTGTTGCAGCATCGGCTCGGCACAGTCCAGCTGTAAAGTCAGAGTGTCTGCGGTCAGCTTCAGCGTCAGGTTTAGCGTTACGCTGTTATGCAGTGTCGGGATATCATCGACATCGATGCTTAACGTAACCAAAGCGTGCTGTGTCGACGGCTCCGCCTGCACCTGACGCCACAGTCGGTTACGCACTAAGCCATGGTTGGGTAGTTTAGCCGCGCTGATATTAAACGGCTTGCCCGCCGGGCCAAACCAGGGCCAACATACCGGCACGCCGCCGCGGATCGCTTGTTGCTGTTGCCAGACCGCTTTCGGGGATAGCCACAGCAGCTCCCTTCCGGGCGCTGGCTGATAGGATAACAACTGAGCGCCATACAGCGAGATCACGGCCGAAGCTTCGCCACAGACTAATTTCAGGCAGGGCAGGTCAGTTAAATGGGCAAAGCCGGTCTGAGTACTGATTTGCGATAGTGTCTGCGACATCCTGATTCCTTATTACTCGCTCAACGGGTGGTAAAATAACGTGCTAAATCCACTGCCTTAAAATGCATACAGCCAGCAAAAGCTGGCTGTAGTGATTAGCAGGAGACAATTAGAACTTCATTAGCTCTACCGTGTTATCCAGCATACGGTTACTAAAGCCCCACTCATTATCGTACCAGCTCATCACTTTGACCAGCCTGCCCAGTACCCGGGTTTCCGTGGCATCAAATACCGATGACATTGGGTTGTGGTTAAAGTCAATCGACACCAGCGGCAGATCGTTCACCGACAGCACTTCGCTCATTGGGCCGCTGCTGGCGGCCTTACGGATAATATCGTTCACTTCTTCAGCAGTGGTATCGCGGCCAGCAATAAAGGTCAGGTCGACTAAAGATACGTTAATCGTTGGCACCCGTACGGCCAGGCCATCAAATTTGCCTTTTAGCTCTGGTACCACTAAACCGACAGCAGCAGCGGCGCCGGTCTTGGTCGGGATCATCGACATTGCCGCGGCGCGGGCCCGGCGCACATCAGTATGATAAACATCACTTAAGCGCTGATCGTTAGTGTAGGCGTGGATAGTGGTCATTAAACCGGATTCAATACCCAAGGCTTCATACAGTGGCTTGGCAACCGGCGCCAGGCAGTTAGTGGTGCAGGACGCATTAGAGATAATGTTCATTTCTGGCGTCAGGATCTGATGGTTCACGCCGTAGACCACAGTGGCGTCGACATCTTTACCCGGTGCTGAGATGATGACTTTCTTCGCACCGGCCGTTAAATGGGCGCCTGCGGTTTTACGATCGGTGAACAGGCCGGTACATTCCAGTACCACATCGACTTTCAGCTCGGCCCACGGCAGCTCGGCCGGATTACGCACGCTGAGGGTACGGATTTCGTCATTGTTCACATAGATGGCTTTGTCATCGTGGCTGACGTTGGCAGCAAAAATACCGTGCGCGGTGTCGTACTTTAACAGGTGGGCGTTAATCGCCGCATCGCCGAGATCGTTGATGGCTACGATCTTAATGTCATAGCTTTTGCTGCTTTCATACAGTGCCCGCAGCACATTACGGCCAATCCGGCCAAAACCATTAATCGCAACACGAATAGTCATAAGAACCCCGCTGTTAAAGTGTTAAACTGTTTGAAAACGTATTCATCAGGTATTTTGTAGTAAAATTACATTATTCATGGCAATTTTCAAGCTTAAAAGCATTTTTGTTGCTGATTTTGTAATTTAATGACATAAATGACCATGACAAGCAGCAAACCGCTCCTTACAATAGAGTGCTCGTTAGCATAACAAGCATGCAGACTCTATTTTAGGCACATAAAAATAAGGATTTCCAATGGACGCCGCCTTACTCGCCGAACTGATTGCCTTTAACGGCATTGAAACCACCTTTAATGATGCCTGGGGGCAGCCGTGTCAGGTCAGCGAGCCGGATCAGTTAGCGCTGCTCAGTGCCATGGGATATCCGGTGCAGGATGAAGCCGCCTGTCGCCAAGAGCTGTTACAGCGGCAACTGGATTACTGGCAACAACTGATCGCGCCGGTATCGGTGCAGCAGCAAGATGAGCAGGGCTGGCAGCTGGAAGTGATGGTGCCACTGGCGCTGGCGAATACCGATTTTACCCTGACGCTGACTACTGAGCAGGGCGCAACACAGCAGTGGCCACTGCTGCCGGTAGATGGCGAGCTGACACAGGTGGTGGTGTTAGAGGGCGAAGAGTATCAGCAGTATCTGCATCATATCGCCTACCCATTAACAGCCGGTTACCATCAGCTGGAGCTGCGCTGCAGTGGTACCGATTTACTGGTCAACCAGCAACTGATTATCAGCCCCGGCCATTGTTATCAACCGGCAGAGTTTAGCCAGCGCAAACAGTGGGGTAGCGCGATCCAGCTTTATGCGCTGCGCTCGGAGCGCAACTGGGGGATCGGTGATTTTAGCGATCTGCAAACGCTGATCCGCTATCTGGCGAAGCAGGGGGCAGATTTTATTGGCCTTAACCCCATTCATGCGCTTTATCCGGCCTTAGCGGATAATGCCAGCCCCTATAGTCCGTCGTCGCGGCGCTGGCTCAATATTATTTACCTTGATGTGACCGCCACACCTGGCTTTAACGATAACGCCGCGCTACAGGCTCATCTAAAGCAACCTGCGGTGCAACAGGCAATAGTGGCAGCGCGGCAGCAGGACTGGGTCGATTACCCGGCCGTGATGGCGCTAAAGCTGCCAGCATTAAAGTTGTGTTATCAGTGGTTTATCGACAACAAAGCGTCGCAGCCCGAACTGGCTGCCGCCTTTGATGCCTTTAAAGCCGCCGGCGGCAACAGTTTAGCGCAGCTGGCGCTATATGATGCGCTGCATGCCTGGCTGTATCAGCAAGACAGCCAATACTGGGGCTGGCCCAACTGGCCAGAGCAATACCGGGATCCGGACAGCGACGCCGTGCGGAAATTTGCTGCTGAGCACGCAGCTGAGCTGGATTTTTACGTTTATCTGCAATTCCTGGCGCAGCAGCAGCTGGCAGAGGCCCAGCAACTGGCAACAGCACAGGGCATGTTATTAGGTTTGTATCGTGATTTAGCGGTTGGCGTTAGCGAAGCCTCGACCGAGATCTGGGGGAATCCTGAGCTGTATTGCCGTGACGCCAGTGTCGGTGCGCCGCCGGATCCATTGGGGCCGACCGGCCAAAACTGGGGTTTGCCGCCGATGAAGCCGTTTCAGCTGTACCAGCAGGGCTATCAACCTTTTATTGAGCTGTTGCGTGCCAATATGCAGCATGCCGGTGCGCTGCGGATTGACCATGTGATGGCACTGCTGCGGCTATGGTGGGTACCAAAAACTGCGGCTAATGCCGGCTCGGGTGCCTATGTTTATTACCCTATTATGGATCTGCTGGGCATTCTGGCGCTGGAAAGCCACCGCCAGCAGGTGGTGGTTATTGGCGAGGATCTGGGCACAGTACCAGAGGGCATCCGTGAGTTACTGCAGCAATTCGGTATCTATTCCTACCGGGTCTTCTTCTTTGAAACCGCGCCGGATGGCGGCTATATTTCGCCGGCACATTATCCGCTGCAGGCGATGGCGACCTTAAGTACCCACGATTTGCCAACCTTAATCGGTTTCTGGCATTGTGAAGACTTAAAACTGGGCCAGCAACTGGGCTTGTATCGCGACGAAGGCCAACTGCAGCAACTCTATCAGCAGCGCCATGCCAATAAACAGCGTATTTTAGATTCGCTGCACGGTCATGGCCGCTTACCGGCTGATTACCCGCGTAGTGTTGACCATCTAGCTATGGACCGAACGTTAAATTTCGCTATGCAGCAGCATCTGGCCGCCGGCGCCCAGCAGCTGTTATGCCTGCAAATTGAAGACTGGCTGGAAATGACTCAGCCGGTGAATGTGCCCGGCACCAGCAATGAATATCCAAACTGGCGGCGCAAATTGAGTCAGCCGCTGGAGCAGTGGACGCAAGAGCCGCATATTGCCGCCTTATTGCAGCAATTAACGGCGCTGCGACGCCAATAAATAAGCCGCTGTAAGGCCCGTTCAGGTAACTCTCAGACATTTTATTAAGGACAGAATCATGACTGCACAGCTGTTAACCGAAGCCCGTTTAAATCAGCCGTTTGGCTTTTTAGGTTGGCAGCCGCGAATGCAGGACGGGAAAGTGCGTGGTTTGTTGCTGCGCTGCTATCTGCCGCACGCCAGCGCGGTCAGTGCTTTCGATAGCAAAACCAATAAACTGTTAGGTGAGTTAACGCCCGATAGTAGTTGTCCCGGCTTATTTGTGCTGGAGTTACCGACCAAGCGTAAGGCGGTGCCCTATCGGTTACAGGTTACCCAGGGCCGCTATCAGCACCAGTTGTTTGACCCTTATCAGTTTACCGAGCAAGCTTATTATGCGGTGCACTTTGTACAGCATCAGCCGGAAAATCTGTACCGGCAGCTTGGTGCTCAGCTGATTGAATTGGATGTCGCCGGCAAACGGCTGCCGGCAACCCGTTTTGCCGTCTATGCCCCTCATGCCAGCAGTGTCAGTCTGGTCGGTGATTTTAACCAGTGGGATGGCCGCTGCCATCCGATGCAACGCACCGACTGTGGCCATTTCGTGCTGGTGCTGCCGGAAGTTGCCGCCGGCGTGCGTTATAAATTTGAAATTAAAGATCAGCATGGTCATCTGTTACCACACAAGGCTGATCCGCTGGCCTTTTATGCTGAGCAATATCCGTCGCATGCCTCGTTGGTTTACGATCATCAGCAGTATCAGTGGCAGGATCAGGCCTGGCAAAACCGCACCACGCCGAATCCGTATCAGAGCCCGATGAGTATTTATGAAGTGCATCTGGGCTCCTGGCGCCGCGGGCCGGACAATCAACCGCTTAATTACCGTGAGCTGGCGGCGCAGCTGATCCCTTATGTACTGGATCTGGGCTATACCCATATCGAACTGTTACCGGTGATGGAGCATCCGTTTGATGGTTCCTGGGGCTATCAGCCACTGGGGCTATTTGCCCCCACCTCGCGTTTTGGCCATCCGGATGATTTTAAAGCCTTTATCGATGCCTGCCATCAGGCCGGTATCGGCGTTATTCTGGACTGGGTACCGGCGCATTTTCCGGAAGATGGTCATGGTTTAGCCCGTTTTGACGGCTCGCATCTTTATGAATACGCCGATCCGCGCCGTGGCTGGCACCCGGACTGGAATTCCTGCATCTATGATTTTGGTAAGGATTATGTGCGCCAGTTTTTGGTAGCCAGTGCGCTGTATTGGCTGGAGCACTTTCATATCGATGGTATCCGTGTTGATGCGGTGGCCTCGATGCTGTATTGGGATTACTCGCGTAAAGCCGGGGAATGGATCCCGAATATCGACGGCGGCAATCATAACTATGAAGCCATTAGTCTGTTTCGCTGGCTTAACCGCGAAGTGTATAGCAAGTTCCCTAATGCGATGACCATTGCCGAGGAATCGACGTCTTTTCCGATGGTGTCACGGCCAACCGATATTGGTGGCCTGGGCTTTGGCTTTAAATGGAATATGGGCTGGATGAACGATAGCCTGCGCTATATCAGTAAAGACCCTGCCTACCGGCAGTACCATCATAATGATCTGACCTTTTCGATGGTGTATGCCTATAACGAGAATTTTATTTTGCCGTTATCGCACGACGAAGTGGTGCATGGTAAAGGCAGCTTATTGCAAAAAATGCCGGGCGATGAGTGGCAGCAGGCGGCGAACTTACGTGCCTACATTGCCTTTATGTACGCGCACCCGGGTAAGAAAATGAATTTTATGGGGAATGAGCTGGCGCAAAGCCGCGAATGGAATCATACCCAGAGTCTGGACTGGCAGCTGCTAAGCTATGATAAGCACCGTGGGGTACAGCAGCTGTTCCGCGATCTGAACCTGACTTATCGGCGCTGCGCACCGCTGTATCAGCTAGACTATGAGCCAGCGGGCTTTGGCTGGCTGGAGCATCAGGATGCAACCCACAGTACGGTGAGCTTTTTCCGGCAGGATGCGGCCGGCCAGCGTATTTACGTGGTCAGTAATTTTACACCGGTGCCACGCGAGCATTTTGCGCTTGGCGTGGCGGAAGAGGGCGAGTTTGAAGTGATCCTCAATACCGATAGTGAGTATTTCTGGGGCAGTAATTATCCGGTGCAGCAGCAGGTACTGGTCAGTATTGCCGAAGCCTGGCAGGGCCAACCTCGACGGCTGAGCTTGAATTTACCGCCGTTGGCAACCCTCTATCTACGAGTTAAATCTTAGGATCCGCGCGATGGCCGATCAGATAGCACTGTTAAAAATGAGTCCTGGCAAGCCGGCGCCATTGGGGCCAACGCAACTGAGTGCCGGCTGCTGGAACTTCGCCGTCTATGCCCCGGATGCGACCGGACTGCAACTGTGTTTGTTCCGCCCGGATACGGAAGAACTGCTGGCGGAGATTGCTTTTAGTGGCCGCACCGGGGAGATCTGGCATTTGCAGGTGCAGGGCGTCGCTGAGGGCACCCTCTATGCACTAAAAGCCGCAGGCCCGAATCAGCCGGATCGCGGTTTATTGTTTGACAGTAACAGGTTGTTACTGGACCCGTATTGCCCGCAGTTAAACCGGCCACAATATTGGCATGAACAGCAATATTTAAGCCGTAGTCACTATTCATTGGCCAAAGGCGTACTCAGCGCCACTGAGTTTGACTGGCAGGGCGCCACTAAGCCACAGATCCCACGCGAAAAAACCGTACTGTACGAGGCGCATATCAAGGGCCTGACCATGCAGCATCCGGCGGTACCGGAAGCATTGCGCGGTACCTATCTTGGTCTGTGTCAGCCAGAGGTGATCGCGCATTTAAAGGCACTGGGTATTACTACGGTGCAGTTACTGCCGGTGGCGGCCTTTATGGCAGAGCCACGCTTAAGCAGTCTGAAGCTTACCAACTACTGGGGTTACAACCCGCTGGCATTTTTTGCACCCGAGCCACGCTATCAGGTAGAAGATGCGGTGCAGGAGTTTAAAACTCTGGTTCGCACCCTGCATCAGCACGGGCTGGAAGTGATTCTGGATGTCGTCTTTAACCACACCGCTGAAGCCGGCGAAGATGGCCCGGTACTCAGTTTCCGCGGTCTGGCCAACCGCCAGTATTATCTGTTTCACAGCCATGGTGAAATGATTGATTATCAGAATTACTGCAACTTTACTGGCTGTGGTAATACGTTAAACCTGTCACACCCGGCGCTGCAAAAAATGGTGCTGGATGCGCTGCGTTACTGGCTGACCGAGATGCAGGTTGATGGCTTCCGCTTTGATTTGGCGGTAACGCTCGGCCGTGAGCATAAACGCTTTAATCCCTATGCGGCCTTTTTCCAAATTATTGCTCAGGATCCGGTGCTGTCGCAGGCCAAGCTGATTGCCGAGCCCTGGGATGTCGGGCCCTTTGGCTACCATCTGGGGCAGTTTCCGGCGCATTGGTCTGAGCTTAACGACAAGTTCCGCGATACCTGCCGTGCGTTCTGGCGCGGTGACAGTGGCACCTTACCGGAATTTGCCACCCGCTTACTGGGCTCACGCGATATTTTCCAAAAGCACCATAAGCCGGCCAGTTGCAGTGTCAATTATCTGTGTTATCACGATGGTTTTACGCTGCAGGATCTGGTCAGTTACCAGCATAAACATAACTGGTTGAACGGTGAAGAAAACCGAGACGGCCATAGCCATAATCTGAGCTGCAATCATGGCGTCGAAGGCCCAAGCTCAGATCCGGCAATCGTCGCTGCCCGGTATCAGCATAAGCGTAATCTGGTGGCCACCTTGCTGCTGAGTCAAGGCATTATCCACTGGCTGGGCGGTGATGAGCTCAGCCATAGCCAACATGGTAATAATAATGCGTATTGCCAGGATAATCCGATTTCCTGGCTTAACTGGCAATTGGATGGTCATAGCACGAAGTTTTTGCAGTTTGTACGCCAGATGATGGCACTGCGTAGCCAGTTTAGTTGCCTGCAGCAGCTGAGTTTACTGGATGACCAATATCAGCTGCATGGTGACAAGCATCAGGTGCACTGGTACTTACTCGATGCTACGCCGATGCAGGAGCAACACTGGCATCAGGCCGAACTTAACTGCTGTATGCTGGAGATTATCAATACCAACAGTCAGCAAAGCCTGCTGGTACTGATTAACGGTTCGGCCCGTAACGAAGCCGTGTTATTTCCGGGCAACAGCCGGCAACTGGTGTTTGATACCGCGCTGGATGATGGCTTACAACCGGTTAAACCGCTGCAAGCCAGCCAATGGCTGCAAACGGCGCACAGCCTGTCAGTCTGGCAGTAGGCTTATGCCGGTTATTCGGCTATAATGCCGGCCATTTTTCGAGCCGCGCCAAGGCGCATTTCTCTGCTGTTTAAAGGATCGTCAAATGACAGACAACACACCACTGTGTGATATCGGCTTCGTTGGAGCCGGCGTAATGGGCAAAAACCTGATCTTAAACCTGGCAGATCATGGTTACCGGGTGGCGGCCTTTGACCTCGATCTGCAAAAGCTCGAAGCCGTGCTGGCGCAGGATACCGCAGAGCGCGGTGATAAGCCGCCGCGGGTCATTGGCTGTAGCTCCTACACCGAATTATTATCCCGCCTTTCTGCTCCGCATCTGATTGTTCTCTCTGTTCCCGCCGGTAAAGCCGTAGACGATGTCTGTCACAAGTTGATTGATGCTGGCATTCAGGCCGATGATATCGTGGTCGATACCGGTAACAGCTTGTGGACCGACACCGTCGCGCGGGAAAAGAGCTTTGAAGGTAAGTTTATCTTTTTCTCAACCGCCGTTTCCGGCGGTGAAGTTGGTGCCCGTTTTGGCCCTTCCTTGATGCCAAGTGGCGATCCCTATGCCTGGACCCGGATTAAACCCTTATGGCAGGCCATTGCGGCCAAGGTTGATCCGGCCACCGGCAAAGCTATCGAACGCTTTGAGCCGGGTAATCCGGTTACCGAAGGTGAGCCATGCGCCAGCTATATTGGCCCCAGCGGCTCAGGCCACTATGTGAAGATGGTGCATAACGGCATTGAATATGCCGATATGCAGTTGATTTGTGAAGTGTATCAGGTGATGCGCGATGTGCTGGGTATGTCGGCGCTGGCGATTGCTGACATTTTCCGGCGCTGGAATGAAGGCCCGCTGCATAGCTACTTAATTGGCATCAGTGCCGAGGTGCTGGCCACCAAAGACAGTGAAACCGGCTTGCCGCTGGTCGATGTGATTGTCGATAAAGCCGGCCAAAAGGGCACCGGCCTGTGGACTGCGGTCAGTAGCCTGCAGCTGGGCAGCCCGGCGCCAACCATAGCGGAAGCGGTGTACGCCCGTTCTATTTCAGCTCTTAAAACCGAGCGGGTCAAGGCCGCGACAGTGCTGGCGGGTCCGGCGCAAAACCTGTATAGCGAGGCGCAGCAAGCGGAGCTGATTCAGATGCTGCATGATGCCCTGTACTGCGCCAAGATCTGTGTTTACGCCCAGGGCTTTCATTTAATGAAAACGGCGGCGGAAGAGCAGGGCTGGCAGCTGAATTTTGCCGAAATTGCGAAGATCTGGCGCGCCGGCTGTATTATCCGCGCGGTATTCCTGCAGTCGATCAGTGAAGCTTATGAGCGCAACGACGAGCTGGAGAACCTGCTGCTGGATCCGTTTTTCTCCAAGCAAATTTCGGTCTATCAGCAAAACTGGCGTAAAGCGGTTGCCAATGCCTCGCTGGCCGGTATTCCGGTAGCGGCACTAAGCTCAGCGCTGAGTTACTACGATGCGTACCGCACTGCAGTGTTGCCAGCCAACCTGCTGCAAGGGCAGCGCGATTATTTTGGTGCCCATACTTTTGAACGGACCGACAAGGCCAAAGGTAAGACTTATCACGTAGATTGGAGCCACCCAGAGCGGCCAATGGTGAAAATTAAATGACGACGATAATCGGAACCCCGGGTACCAGCAGTAGCACCAAGGTGCTGTTATTAGGTGCCGGTGAGCTTGGTAAAGAGCTGTGTATTGAATTAAAGCGCTACGGCTGTGAAGTAATTGCGGTTGACCGCTATCCGAATGCGCCGGCGATGCAGGTGGCTGATAAAGCCGTGGTGATCTCGATGCTGGATAACGCCGCACTGCGCCAGCTGGTGATTAGCGAAAAGCCAAGCCTGATAGTGCCGGAGCTGGAAGCCATCGCCACCTCGGTATTGCTCGAGCTGGAGCAGGCCGGATTTAACGTGGTGCCCAGCGCCAAAGCCGTTAATCTGACGATGAACCGCGAGGGGATTCGCCGTTTAGCCGCCGAGCAGCTGCAATTACCGACTTCACCCTATCAGTTTGCGGAAGATAAAGCCGGCTTTCTGGCCGCAGTCGCGGCTATTGGTTATCCCTGTGTGGTTAAACCTATTATGTCCTCCTCAGGGAAAGGCCAGAGCGTGCTGCGCTCGGATGCCGATCTGGAGCAGGCCTGGGCCTATGCGCAGGAAGGTGGCCGCGCCGGTAAGGGCCGGATCATCGTGGAAGGTTTTATCGATTTTGACTATGAAATTACTTTGTTAACAGTGAATTCGGTGTCCGGGATCCAATTTTGTGCGCCCATTGGGCATCGCCAGGAAAAAGGCGATTACCGCGAAAGCTGGCAGCCACAACAGATGTCAGCTATGGCACGGCAAAAAGCGGAAGCCTATGCGACTGCTGTAGTAGAGGCACTGGGCGGTAAAGGCTTATTCGGTGTTGAGCTCTTTATCAAAGGCGACGAGGTTTGGTTTAGTGAAGTCTCACCCCGGCCGCATGATACCGGTATGGTGACGCTGATCTCGCAGCAACTGAGCGAGTTTGCGCTGCACGCGCGCGCCATTTTGGGTTTACCTATTCCACAGATCAGGCAGTACGGCCCGGCTGCATCAGCGGTGTTGCTGGTACCGGGGCAAAGCCAGAATATTCAGTATGCCGGCTTAGCCGATGCACTGCGTGAACCTGATACGGAGCTGCGGCTCTTCGGTAAGCCGGAAGTGCAGGGCGAGCGGCGAATGGGCGTGGCGCTGGCGCTGGCCCAGAGCACTGAGGCGGCAACGGCGAAAGCGCTGGCCGTTGTGCGGCAGCTAACGGTAACGCTTAAGTAATCAGTCTGTGGTGTCGGTCAGCAGATCGGCACCACGACGAGAGTGTTGGTCTGGCGCCGGTGCAGACTAATGTTCCTTATTTAGTAATAAACTCTTGTTGTATAAAATCTTTTGGTGTTTCTTCTCCTGACAGCTATGCTTGAAACACAGAAGTCTGCAGGAAGAATAATGATGAGTTTTTGGTCTAGTGCCGCTGGTCGGCTATTGTTCTTACCCATCCTGGCGCTCGCCGGTTTCTTATTAGTTGCTGCCGTTGCGATGCATTCCCTCCAGCAAAGATTGATTGAAGGACGCGAACAGCGTGTCGTGGCTGTCATTGATGTTGGAATGTCGTTAGTTAAACATTATCAGCAGCTGGCTAAAAGCGGTGTGATGAGTCGTGAGCAAGCACAGCAGGCGGCACTGGGGGCAATTAAAGCACTGCGCTACGACAAAGTTGAATATATTTGGATTAATGATTTAGGTAAACCTTTCCCCAAAATGGTGATGCATCCCACGGTACCGGCACTTGAAGGCACCGTATTGGACCGCCCCAGCTTCAATTATGCCACCCTGATGCGCAGCGCCGATGGTCGTCAACAGCACAAACTGAATAACCAGAACTTGTTTGTAACCTTTGTCGAAACCATCGAACGCTATGGCAGTGGCTTCGTCGAGTATCAATGGACTAAACCCTTAGCCGGTGGCGGGGTAACTGAAGAGCGTTACACTAAGCTTTCCTATGTCATTGCAGATCAGGAATGGGGCTGGGTGCTGGGATCCGGCATCTATATTGATGATGTCCGCAAGACCTTCTGGCAAACCGCTTTGCAGCTGGCGCTGGTCATAGTACTGGTCATGCTGTTAACGATAGCGGTCTCTCTGTATATCCGGCGCTGGTTATTGCGGCAACTCGGCGGCGAAGTGGCCTACACCCGGCAGTTAGTACAACAGGTTGCGGCCGGCGATTTTAGCGCGGCTATCAGTCTGCGAGCCGGCGATAAGGATAGTCTGTTGGCGGCAGTCGCCGCCCTGGTTGAACGGTTGCGCGACCTGGTTAGTCAACAGCGGGCGCTGGTTAGTGGTCTTAATCAGCAATCTGAGGCGCTGGACAGTTCCAGCCAGCACAGCCAAGCGTTATTGCAGCAGGTAATGGAACAAACCACTCAGGTTGCGACGGCAGTGCATGAAATGAGTACCACCTGCGATGATATGGCGCGTAATGCCACTACGGCGGCACATTCGGCGCGGGATGCCGATCGCGAAGCGGTAGCGGGCACGGCTGCGGTGAGTCAAACTCTGGAGGCGATTAATCAGTTACAACACAAGGTGGAACAGGTGGCCTCGGTGTTGTCGGAGTTATCTGACAGCAGTCAGCAAATCGGTGCGGTGACCGAGGTGATTGGCAGCATTGCAGAGCAAACTAACTTGTTGGCCTTAAATGCCGCCATTGAGGCCGCCAGGGCCGGTGAACAGGGGCGGGGCTTTGCCGTAGTGGCTGATGAAGTCCGAACCCTGGCCAGTCGTTCGGCCAGTTCCACTCAGGATATTAATAACAGAGTACAAGGTATTCAGCAGGATGCCGCCCGGGCGGTGAATTCCATGCAACAAAGCCAGCAGGAAGCCAGCCTGACTATAGCCCGTTCTTCTGAAGCCAGTAGCGCCTTACAGCGGATCAATAGTGCTGTTGCCCAAATCACCGATGTTAACGATCAACTGGCCAGTGCGACCGAAGAGCTCGCCATGGTCGCCGGTGGCATTAATCAAAATATGGAGCAAATTGCTCAGGCGGTGCAACAAACCCATGAGCAGGCGGCACAGTTGGCAGGTGCCAGCAGCCAGTTAAGGCAGATGGCTCGGGAATTAAATAATCTGTTGGCTGGCTTCCGCGTATAATAACTCAAGTGAGAAACTCTGTGACGTGCTGAGGTACAGATGAAATTAACTGAACAACAATGGCGGGAGCGCCTGACCGATGAGCAATATCGGGTCACCCGCTTAAAAGGCACTGAGTATCCCTTTAGCGGTGAGCTGCTGCACCATACCGCCGATGGGACCTATCATTGTGTTTGTTGTGGCACGGTGCTGTTCGACTCCGCAACCAAATTTGATGCTGGCTGTGGTTGGCCCAGCTTTTACCAGGCCATTGAGAACAAGGTAAAGTACCAACCTGATCACAGCCATGGTATGCAACGCATTGAAATTCTCTGTGCCACTTGTGATTGTCACCTGGGTCATGTTTTTGACGATGGTCCGGCTCCGACGGGGCAGCGCTACTGCGTTAATTCCGTGTCTTTAAGCTTTAAACATACGACTAAAGCCTAAAAAAACCTGTAATTGTTGTGGTAGGGTTTCATAATCCATTACAATAGGCCGCCTTTCATGACCGCTGTACCCTACAAGAAAGCGGCGAGGGCAACTCCGATTAATTCATCTTATTGAAGTAAAAGGCCTGAAAATGACCCTATCACACGCAGAGCAGTACCAGAAGAGCTGGCAGGAGCGCCAGGAATACGCCGAAAATATGTTGCCAATTATTGGCCGTCTGTACCGTAATAAAGGCATTGAAGTGGTGATTTATGGTCGTCCGCTGGTCAGCGCGACTACAATCGATATTATTAAAGCCCATAAAACCGTACAACGTTTTGAAGGTCAAAAGCTGCGTCTGCGGGAAAGCTTTCCGGTATTAGAAGCCGTTAGTAAGATGAATCTGGCGCCGGGCCGGGTTGATATCGGTAAACTGGCTTATGCGTTTCTGTACAAAAATGTCGCTGAGGGGTTAACGCTGGAACAATATCTGGCGCGTGAGCTGGCGGATATTCTGGACCATGAAGATCAGGTTAAACCGGTTGATGTGGTGTTGTACGGTTTCGGTCGTATTGGTCGCTTACTGGCCCGGTTGATGTTAGAGCGCTCTGGCCCAAGCGTTAAATTACGTTTAAAAGCTATTGTTGTCCGTGGTGGTAAGCAGGGTGACTTGGAAAAGCGCGCCAGCTTATTGCGTCGTGACTCGATCCATGGCCCCTTTAATGGCAGCATCACAGTAGATGAAGAGAATCAGGGTATTAAAGCCAATGGTACCTTTATCAAAGTGATTTATGCCAATTCACCGGAAGAAGTGGATTACACTGCTTACGGTATCGATAACGCGCTGATCGTCGATAACACCGGTATCTTTAAAGATGACGTCGGCCTGTCGGTGCATCTGAAGAGCAAAGGGGCGGCCAAAGTATTACTGACGGCACCGGCCAAAGGGGATGTGCCAAATGTGGTGTATGGTGTCAACCAGCATATGATCACGGCCGAGCATAAAATTGTCTCAGCAGCCAGCTGTACCACTAATGCCATTACTCCAGTATTAAAGGCGTTGAACGATGAGTTTGGTATTCGTAACGGTCACGTTGAAACGGTACACTCTTATACCAACGATCAGAATTTGATCGATAACTTCCACAAAGCTGAACGTCGCGGCCGGGCGGCACCATTAAATATGGTACTGACCTCAACTGGCGCTGCCAGTGCCGTAGCTAAGGCGTTGCCTGAGCTAAAAGGCAAGTTAACCGGTAATGCGATCCGGGTGCCGACGCCAAACGTGTCAATGGCTATTCTGTCGCTGAACCTGAACCGTGAAACCAGCAAAGACGAGCTAAACCAGTTCTTACAAAATACCTCTTTATTCTCAGAGCTGCAGGATCAGATCGACTTTACCAGCTCAACTGAAATCGTATCGTCAGATCTGGTTGGCTCACGCTACGCCGGCGTGGTTGACTCTCAGGCGACCATTGTTGATGGCGACCGCTGCGTGTTATACGTTTGGTATGATAACGAGTTCGGTTACAGTGTACAGGTAACCCGCGTGATGAACGAAATGGCCGGCATCAAATACCCAACGCTGCCAGTTGCCAAATAAGCGTAATCCGCTACTAAAAAACCCGCCTCGCAGCGGGTTTTTTTATCCACAGCACTCCGGTACCGGCCTGACATCTGAGCCTGAGGTATCCCCA
>NZ_LCWL01000125.1:0-69026 GCF_001441695.1 Alishewanella sp. WH16-1
TCGTTCGCAGAAAAATGCAGCGAAAAGCGCTTTTTTAGAACATTTACTGCATAATAACGCAGCACTGGAGGAAATGATGACAATAAGAGCTTATAAAGGTGTATTGCCGACCCTGGCAGAAGGCGTTTATGTGGATGAGTCAAGCGTACTGGTTGGCGATATCGTGTTGGCTAAAGATGTCAGTATCTGGCCATTAGTTGTTGCGCGGGGGGATGTTAACTATATCCGGATTGGCGCCCGCACTAATGTGCAGGACGGTTCAGTATTACATTTATCCAGGCCGAGCAACGGCAAGCCGGAAGGTTCGCCGCTTATTATTGGTGAAGATGTTACCGTAGGCCATAAGGTGATGCTGCATGGATGTACCCTGGGTAACCGCATTTTGATTGGTATGGGTGCTATCGTGATGGATGACGTTATTGTCGAAGATGATGTCATTATCGGTGCCGGTAGTTTAGTACCACCAGGTAAAAGACTACAAAGTGGTTATCTGTATGTTGGCAGCCCGGTAAAACAGGCACGTCCGCTTAATGATAATGAGAAAGCATTTTTAAAAGAATCTGCCAGCAATTATGTGCAACTAAAAAACGAGTACCTGGCTGGCTAGCTCATACCGAGATTAATCGTTGCCGGTTAGCCAGATCTCACCGGCACTACTAAATGTATCTGCAGCAATCGCGGCCTCTGCTAAATCTTCCCAACAAAAGCTATCGGCCTGCACTTGCTGCAAAAAATCCGCGGCGCTCAGTGTCGAAGGTATCGGAATAAAGCAGCGGACTTTTAGTCCCGCCACCAGGCAACTAAAGCTAATAGCCGCTGCGTTGCCGGCAATCGAAAAGTCATTGTTGAAAATTAACTGTTGATTCATCGCCCGAGTTCCGCGCTTAACGCCTGCAGTACCGGCGTCACCTCCGGTAGCTTGCCACGCCAGATCCGAAACGCTTCCGCTGCTTGCCCGACCAACATACCCAGACCATCAGCAATCTTTGGTACGCCCTGCTGCTGACACCAAACTAAGAACGGGGTCGGCGTCTTACCGTACAACATATCATAAGCCAACTCACAGCTGGCCAGGTGCTGCGCAGCTAACTCAGGACGTGCACCGGTTAACCCAGATGAGGTAGCATTAATGATCAGTTGATACGCAAGGTCTGGGATCGCCGTTAAGGCACAAGCTATGACCTTTCCCGGGAAGCTCGCTGCGATAGCCTGCGCTTTTTCGACTGTACGATTGGCGAGGATCACCTCACTGACACCAGCCGCCAATAGCGGACCTATTACACCACGACTGGCACCACCGGCGCCCAGTAACAGCACCCGCTTTGCCTTTAGCGTTATGCCAAGCCGCTGCAGATCCGTCACCAGGCCAATACCATCGGTATTATCGCCCCATAGTTGGCCGCTTGAGTCAAAGTATAGGGTATTGACGGCACCGGCTGCGCTGGCTCTTGCGGTTAACTGTTCAGCCAGCTGAAATGCTTGTTCTTTAAAAGGCACGGTAACATTGCCGCCCTTTCCGCCAGCTGCCACAAAAGCGCGCCAGTGTTCGGCAAAGTCGTCGACTGGTGCTAGAATGGCCTCGTATTGCATCGACTCTGCCGTTTGCTGTGCGAACAGGCGGTGGATAAAGGGTGATTTTGAATGCCCTATCGGATTTCCAAACACAGCGTAACGGTCCACTTTATTTATGCCTTTTAAAAAGTTAGTCCAAATGTTCAGTAAAAAAACCAGCAATCAGGATAATACGGCACATCCGACACCCGGGCAAACCCCTTACCAGCTAATGGGAGGGGAAACGGCAGTGCGGGCGCTGGCAGATCGCTTTTACGATATTATGGCAACCGCACCGGAAGCCAAAGAGTTGTACGCCATCCATCCGCTGCCGCTGGATGGTATCCGGCAAAAATTTTTTGAATTCTTATCCGGCTGGCTTGGCGGCCCTGCCCTGTTTGAGCAGAAATATGGCCATCCGCGGCTACGTGCCCGCCACCTACCCTTTACTGTAAATCAGCAACTCAGAGATCAGTGGATGTTCTGTATGGAGCAAGCGTTAGATGAGGTGGTAGAAAACAAAATGCTGCGTGATGGCATTCGCCAGTCACTGGGGCAACTGGCGAGCCATATGATTAACTGTTAGTTGGTCAGAATTTGCAACCAATCCTGCGGTTTTAAATAGCGTTCGTAGAGTAATGCTTCCGGGCTGCCCGGTTCCGGCTGATAACCATATTGCCAACGCACCAGCGGCGGCATCGACATTAAAATCGACTCGGTACGGCCACCACTTTGTAAGCCAAACAGGGTGCCACGGTCATATACCAGATTAAATTCGACATAACGGCCGCGCCGGTAAAGCTGGAACTGCCGCTCGCGCTCGCCATAGGGGATGTCTTTGCGCTTAGCCACTATAGGTAAGTAAGCCTGGCAGAACGCCTCGCCGACCGCTCGCATTAAGGTAAAGCTTTGCTCAAAACCCGGCGCATTTAAATCATCAAAAAACAAGCCACCGACACCACGGGTTTCGCCGCGGTGTTTGAGATAGAAATAGTTATCACACCATTTCTTGTAGTCTGGGTAGTAATTAGTGCCAAAGGGATCCACGGCCTGTTTCGCCGTTTGATGCCAATGAATCACATCTTCTTCAAATGGATAATAGGGCGTCAGGTCAAAGCCTCCGCCGAACCACCACACTGGCTCAGCGCCTTCCTTTTCGGCAATAAAAAACCTGACATTGGCATGCGTGGTTGGCAGATAAGGGTTATGCGGGTGGATCACCAAGGATACGCCGCAGGCATTGAAATTACGCCCGGCCAGCTCCGGTCGGTGCGCTGTGGCCGAGGCGGGCATCTGCGCGCCAAAAACGTGCGAGTAATTCACCCCTGCCTGCTCAAAGACCTTGCCTCCGGTGAGGACACGGCTGCGACCACCGCCCCCCTCTGCCCGCTGCCAGGCATCTTCTACAAAGGCCGCGCCACCGTCAGCCTGCTGTAATTGTTGGCAAATCTGATCCTGCAGCGCCATTAAGAATGCCTGCACCTGCGCTAACTGGGGTTGATAGGGTTGCATCAATACTCCTGACTGTCTAAGTCAGCGGGCTGTCTGGCAGCGCTGCTGTACTAAAAATTTTCTTCAGTTGCCGATGACGGGTATAATACCGCTTTACGGCCCGATGTTCATTACGTACAGAGAAGGAAACCACTATGCAGGTTGGTATTATCATGGGTTCAACGTCTGATTGGCCTACCATGAAACTCGCAGCAGATATGCTGGACCGGTTTGGTATTGCCTATGAAACCCGGGTGGTTTCCGCACACCGTACACCACAACTGCTGGCCGAGTATGCCAGCTCAGCCGCCAGCCGCGGTTTAAAAGTGATTATTGCCGGTGCCGGCGGCGCGGCACATCTGCCGGGTATGGCCGCTGCTTTTACCAGCCTGCCGGTACTGGGTGTGCCGGTGCAATCGAAAGCCTTAAAAGGCATTGATTCGCTGCTATCAATAGTCCAGATGCCCAAAGGTGTTGCAGTCGGCACCCTGGCCATCGGCGAAGCCGGTGCTGCCAATGCTGGCTTGCTAGCGGCGCAAATTCTTGCCACCTCAGACGCGGCCTTAATGCAGCAAATTGATGCCTTCCGCGCCGCCCAAACCGAAAGCGTATTAAGCCAACCGGATCCAGCACAGGTTGCCCTATGAAAGTATTAGTTTTAGGCGCCGGGCAGCTGGCCCGGATGATGGCGCTGGCCGGTGCGCCGCTGAATATCAGCATCAGTGCTTATGATGTGAACAGCGACAATATCGTGCATCCATTGACCCAGCAATTACTGGGTAATGGTTTGGCACAAGCGCTGGCCGACGCCGATGTCGTGACGGCTGAATTTGAGCACATTCCACTGCCGGTGTTAGCACAATGCCAGCAAAGCGGTAAGTTTTTACCCGGTGCGCAGGCCATTCAGGTTGGCGGCGATCGCCGGCTGGAAAAAAGCCTGTTACAAACCGCGGGTGTCGCAACCAGTGCCTTTACTGTGATCAATAACGAAACGGACTTTAACGCCGCTATCGCGCAATTGGGTTTGCCACTGGTATTTAAAAGTGCGCTGGCCGGCTACGATGGCAAGGGACAATGGCGGTTAAAAGACGCGGCAGCCGCGCCGGCATTATGGCAAGAATTGGCGGCGTTCTTAGCAGCGGATCCGCAGCAGGCCATAGTTGCCGAGCAGTTTATTCGTTTTGACCGTGAAGTCTCACTGGTCGGTGCCCGGAACCGCCATGGCGAGATCAAGGTTTATCCGCTGACAGAGAACCACCATGTTAATGGCGTACTCAGTGTGTCGCTGGCTCGCCCGCTAGACACCGCACTACAACAGCAAGCGGAGCAAATGTTTACCGCCGTCGCCGAGCAACTGAACTATGTTGGGGTGTTGGCTATCGAGTTCTTCGATGTACAGGGTAAGCTGCTGGTCAATGAACTGGCACCGCGGGTGCATAACTCCGGCCACTGGACACAGCAAGGCGCTGACTGTTGCCAGTTCGCGAATCATTTACGGGCCGCGTGTGGTTTGCCATTGGGCAGTACGGCTTTGATCCGGCCTACGCTGATGGTTAATATCCTTGGTGAAGACCAGGTCCCGAACAGTATCCTCGAACTACCGGCGCTGGGCTTACACTGGTACGGTAAAACCAAGCGCGCCGGGCGTAAAATGGGACATATTAATTTATCTGCCAACAGCACCGCAGAGTTAAAGGCCCGCTTCGCCCAGCTGATTGACCTGCTACCCGCCGCCACCTTCCCCGAACTGGAACAGATGCTACAGCAGCTATAGCCGAGAGCACCAGATGGTGCTCTAGTTAGCCTTTGCCGGCTGCTTTTTCTGACAAGCTTTAGCGGCACAATACAGGCCGCTTTTCTTTTGCAGTAACAGTGGAAACTGACAGAACTGACAAGTTCCAAGCTGCGGCGCATCATTGACCAGAAAGCGGCAATCCGGATAACGGTTACAGCCCCAAAAGGTTTTACCAAACTTGCTCAGCCGCTCTGTTAACTGACCTTGCTGGCACTGCGGACAAGCAATGCTGCTACTGGCTGACGCTTCTTCGTGTACCACAAAATGGCAATCCGGGTAACGGGTACAACCGATAAACATGCCATAACGGCCGTGCTTCACCGCCAGCGGCGCGGCACATTCCGGGCAGGGTTCATCCTGCAGGATCTTGACCACCGTATTATCATGCTGATGTAATGGCTTCAGATAGTCGCAGGCCGGATAACTGCTACAGCCCAGAAAAGGGCCGCTTTTACCGGAGCGAATAACTAAAGGCTGCCCGCATTGCGGGCAGGGTTCGGCGTGCTGTGGTAACTGAAACAGCGGGTTATGATCAGACATCCGTCTATATGATCTCTAGATAAGCGTAAAGTGGTGCCTTAGCTTAATGCAGCGGGCCGTCCACTTCGTCAAAGATTAAATCTTCCATCTGGGCGTAGGCAGTTTCTTTACCTGGTACATTGAACAGCACCATCAGCACTACCCACTTTAAATCTTCCAGACTGATACTGGCAGCATCCAAATCCATGACCCGATCGATCACCATTTCCCGGGTGGTCGCATCCAGCACATTGATTTGCTCCAGAAACATCAGGAAACCCTGACCGGCAGTATCGATTTTCCGATATTCTTCTACCGTATAAATCCGGGTAGCAGTACTGACCGCCTTGGTCAGATAGGGCTTGATATGATTTTCCTGCAACGCTGACAGGCGGTCCAGCCACTTCAGCGCACGGAAAATATCATCATCGTGAAAACCGGCTTTACTGAGCTCTTTGGTCAGATCCGCATGGTTCACATAAACATCGGCTTCGTTGTGGATGTAATTTTCGAACAGATAAACGAGGATATCAAACATCTTCAGGCACTCCTCACTCTTATGTAACCACCGGGGACTACTGCTACCCTGCCTGCAAGTTCTAGTTGCAGCAAGGCAATGGATACGTCTGTTACTGACATGCCGGAGCGTTCTGCCAACTGATCAGTGGCAATAGGCTCATCTCCTACGTTAGCTAACAACTGCTGTTCAGACAAGCTGATTTCAGGATTTTTTTCCGTTTTGGCTAAACCGTTATCGGCAAACAGCGCCCGCTCTTCCAGGATATCGGCCACGGAGGTGACAAGTTTAGCACCCTGTTGGATCAGATAATGGCAACCAGCGGCCTGAGTATTAAACAAGGCGCCAGGCACGGCAAAGACTTCGCGGTTGTACTGTACCGCCAGATGGGCACTGATTAAGGAACCGCTGCGCAGCGCCGCCTCCACCACCAGGGTACCAGTACTTAGCCCGACGACAATGCGGTTACGCTGCGGAAAAAACTCTGCCCGGGCGCGTACATCCGGAAAATACTCACTGACTAAGGCTCCGTGCTGCACTATTCTGCCGGCCAGCGCCCGATTGCCTACCGGATAGATTTGCCGCAGGCCATGACCCAGTACCGCTATAGTCTTGCCACCCGCCTCCAGTGCCCCCAGATGACTCTCACTATCAATTCCCTGTGCCATGCCGCTGGTAATCACCATCCCCTGCGTACTGAGTTCAGCCGCAAACTGGCGGGCAATTTGCCGGCCACCCGGTGTCGGTGAGCGACTGCCGACCATCGCAATTTGTGCCTGTTGTAACAGCTCAGCATCGCCCTTCACAAAGAGCACAGCCGGTGGATGCGGCGTTTCTTTTAACAGCAGAGGATAACGGGGATCATCGAAGCTAAGTAAGTGATGCTGTGGGCTTTCAGCTTGCCACTGCAGCGCTTGTTCGACCCAGGGTTGGCTTTGATAACAAAGCAACTGGGCTTGTTTCGCTGTTAAGCCCAGTTGTTGCAGGGTGCTTGCAGGTAATCTGGTTAAGGCTGCAAGGTCGATATGTTGGGTTAGCTCACGAAGGCGATGACCATCAAGACCATGTACACTCGCTACCGCAAGCCAGTGTTGCAACGAATCCATCGCATGCTGGCTCCCTGGTTAGAACTACTACAAATTACTGACGATATCTCCGACCCGAATCGGCCGCTCGGTTTGGGTTACGATGGCAAAACTGACTTTTTCTGCCACTTTAAAGACCATTAACTCTCCAACTTTCTCCTGCGGCATGTCTAACACTCTACCGCCAAAGTCACGCATCACTTTCTGTAATTTACTGGCATCCTCGAGATAGACCGGTTTCGTACCACTGTCGACCACTGACGGAGACTGGCGGTAAATACCTAACATATGGCCGGCACGCAGTTGCTCTTGCCCCTGATTAAGTACCACGACGTCCATTCGGGCAAACTCACGTAAATCTGACGTACTAGCAATGATGCGACCAACGATATCTGTTTCGGGTTTTGTCATAATAAACTGCGCAGGCAGCATTTGTTGCTCGTAAGCCGGGATGATTTTATCGCCCTGACGAATTTCACGCACCACCGACAGCACGTCCAAAGACGCCGGGATCATTTGTTGGGTTTCGCTGCCCGCCGAACCCGCTCTCACCGCGCGCGCGGTCGCGATTAAGCGAGTTTCAAAGCCTAATATTTCGCCACTGTCCGGATCGACATAGCTGCGGCCCGGACGGTATACCGCATAAGCGGCTCCTTCAATAAGCTGGCTATTAACGTAGAGCCGGCTGGTATCGTTGGCGCTCTTCGCTACGGTATCACTGCCCAGGATATAGGGTAAGGCATCAATCTGCTGCTCAGATAGCGCCTGGTCGTAAGTTAAGAAGGGCCGGATAATGCCCAATGGTAAAGTTGCAATCGCATCGGGATTTTTATGGATAGTGCGACCTTGTGGCGTAAGGCGCATTGCCTTTTTACTACTTAGTGCTAAACGCGGGCGACCCTGGCTATCAAAGGTTAGGGTTAATACATCGCCCGGATAGATCAGATGCGGATTGTCGACCTGCGGGTTCATTTGCCATAATTCCGGCCAACGCCAGGGCTGATCAAGATAGATCCCGGAAATATCCCACAGCGTATCACCCTGTTTCACGGTGTAAGTTGCCGGCGCATCGGGGCGCACCTGCAACACATCCGCTGTTACCGCTGCAGAAAACCAGCATAACAAGGCCGCCAGTGTCAGTGTTATTTTTTTCAGCATGCCCGCATCCTTAACTTTATACTGTTTTTATTAATTACACGCTAAGCTGTTATTAAAGCGCAATAATGGCTAAAATTAAAACATACCACAGCGAACTAATTAAAGCATATTTTGTAGGTGTTATGGCAGTTTTAAAAGTATTACATTTTCCGGATGAGCGTTTACGCACCATTGCTAAGCCAGTGGCAGAGGTTAACGCTGAAATTCGTCAGCTGGTCAAAGACATGCTGGAAACCATGTACGATGAAAACGGTATCGGTTTAGCCGCTACGCAAGTTAATGTGCATCTGCGTGTTGTCGTCATTGATTTGTCAGAAGATCGCAATCAGCCGCAGGTCTTTATTAACCCGGAAATCATCGCCCATGATGGCGAGACCAGCTATGAGGAAGGCTGTTTGTCGGTGCCGCAAAACTATGCTTCGGTATCACGGGCGAAAAACGTTACAGTCAAAGCTCAGGATATCGACGGTAACTGGTTTGAGTTACAAGCCGACGGCTTATTGGCGATCTGTTTACAGCACGAACTGGATCATTTAATCGGTAAGCTGTTTATCGATTATCTGTCACCGTTAAAACGGGATCGGATCCGCAAGAAACTGGAAAAAGAAGCCAAACTGGCTGAGCGCCACGCGCTGTAAACAGGACTCAAAGTGACCACGCCTTTACGTATTATTTTTGCCGGTACGCCGGATTTCGCCGCCTGTCATTTACAGGCGTTACTCGCTAGCTCACATCATATCGTTGCTGTTTATACTCAACCGGACCGGCCAGCCGGCCGCGGCCAAAAGCTGCAGCCCAGCCCGGTCAAACAACTGGCGTTACAACATCAAATCCCGGTTTATCAGCCAAAATCGTTAAAAAAAGCCGCCGCCCAACAAGAGTTGGCAGCACTGAATGCGGATTTAATGATTGTTGTCGCCTACGGCCTGATTCTGCCCAAGATCGTGCTGGATACACCTAAGCTGGGCTGTATTAATGTCCACGGCTCGCTATTACCACGCTGGCGTGGTGCAGCGCCAATCCAACGCGCACTTTGGGCTGGCGACAGTGAAACCGGTATCACCATTATGCAGATGGATGAAGGTTTAGATACCGGCGCTATGCTCAGTAAAGTCCGCTGTCCTATTTTAGCCACTGACACCAGTGCCAGCCTGTATCAGACGTTAGCCGAGTTGGGGCCACAGGCGCTACTGTCCGCAATAGCCGATCTGCCTGCACTGCAGCAACAGGCCGAAGCGCAGGACGAAAAACTGGCGAACTATGCTGAAAAGCTCAGTAAAGATGAAGCCAAGCTCAACTTTAATAAAGATGCCGCCGCACTTGAGCGGGAAATTCGCGCTTTTAATCCCTGGCCAGTCAGCTATCTCGAATTACCGCAAGGCATGGTCAAAGTTTGGCAGGCCCAAGTTAACCAGAGCTTATCTGGTGCAGCAGGAACTATTCTGAGAACGGATAAAACAGGGATCTATATCGCCTGTCAGCATCAGGTGCTACAAATCACCCAACTCCAGCCTCCGGGTAAAAAGCCAATGAGCGCGGCAGATTTTCTGAATGGCCGGGCTGATTGGCTGGCCGTAGGTCAGCAATTATGAGTGCCCAGTTACGCGCCCTGGCAGCAGAGATCTGTTATCAGGTGATTGATCAGGGTAAGTCGTTATCCGAGGCACTGCCGAAAGGCCAGCAAAAACTGCCGTTTGCACCGGATAAAGCGCTGTTGCAGGAAATCTGTTTTGGCGTGATGCGCCAGCTGCCGCAATTAGAAACGGTGTGTCAGCAGCTGATGGATAAACCGCTGATTAAACAGCTGCGACCACTGCAATTTCTGATTTATGTAGGCATCTATCAGCTGAAGTTTTTACGGATTCCGGATCATGCCGCTATCAGTGAAACGGTGGAAGCAGCACGGCTGTTAAAAGGTCAGAATCTGACTAAACTGATTAATGCGGTGCTGCGCAATGTGCAGCGCAAGCCAGAACTATTTGATTTTTGTCAGGCCAGCAGTGCGGTGCAGTTTAATCATCCGGGCTGGCTGATTAACGAACTGCAACAGGCTTATCCTGAACAATGGCAGACGATCTTCACCGCAAACCAGCAAAAAGCACCGCTGTGGCTTAGAGTTAACCAGCAGCAAATCAGTCCCGATGCGTATCTGAAAGCCTTAGATGAGGCAGGTATTGCTGCCAGCCAGCCTTTTGCTTATTTGCCGGTTGCCATTAAGCTGGAACAAGCCTGCGATATCACTACCTTGCCTGGTTATGCTGAGGGTTGGTTTTCAGTGCAGGATGCCGCAGCGCAACATGCTGCCTTCTTCCTGGCACCGCAAGCGAGCGAGCGGGTATTGGATGCTTGCAGTGCCCCCGGGGGCAAAACCTGCCATTTACTGGAGCTGGCGCCGGCACTTCAGTTAACCGCGTTAGATCGTGACGCAACCCGTTTACAACGGGTTACTGAAAACTTGGAGCGCTTAAAGCTGAGTGCGCGCGTTGTTGCCGCTGATGTGCTGGATACCGCCAGTTGGTGGCAAGGCGAATTATTCGATCGGATTTTATTGGATGTGCCCTGCTCCGCAACCGGGGTGATCCGTCGCCATCCGGATATTCGTTGGTTACGAAAAAAAACCGATATCGCGCCGCTAACGGTGTTACAGCAGCAGATCCTGCAATGCGCCTGGCAGTTACTGAAACCTGGTGGCACCTTACTGTATGCAACCTGTAGCGTATTACCGGCGGAAAATAGCGAGCAATTACAACAGTTCCTGGCGCAGCAAAGTGATGCCAGCTTGCTATCTTTACCGGAACTGGGCGTCAATAGCTGGCAGATTTTACCCGGCGAGCAGGATATGGACGGTTTTTTCTATGCCTTGCTACATAAAGCAGCCTAACAGAGTACCAGCATGAAAATTATCATTCTCGGCGCCGGACAAGTGGGTGCAACCCTGGCAGAAAACCTGGTGGGTGAGCAGAACGACATTACTATTGTCGATACCAACCTGGATAAATTGCGAGCCCTGCAGGATCGCTTCGACTTACAGGTAGTTTACGGCCACGGCTCACATCCGGATATTTTACGTAAAGCCGGCGCTGAAGATGCGGATATGGTGGTTGCAGTAACCAGCAGCGATGAAGTGAATATCGTCGCTTGTCAGGTTGCCTACAGTATCTTTAATACCCCTCTGAAAATCGCCCGCATCCGTACCAACCAGTATCTAAAATACCGCGATCAGCTATTTCATAAAGATGATATGCCAGTCGACCACTTTATTGCACCGGAAGCGCTGGTGACCAACTATATCCGGCGTTTGATCGACTACCCAGGCGCGCTGCAAGTGGTGGAATTTGCTGAAGGTAAAGTCAGCCTGGTCGCCGTAAAAGCCTATTATGGCGGCCTGTTAGTGGGTCATGCGTTATCTACCTTAAAGGAGCACATGCCACATATTGAAACCCGGGTTGCGGCTATTTATCGGCGCGGTACGGCGATTAAGCCGCTTGGCACCACTATTATCGAAGCCGACGACGAGGTATTTTTTGTTGCCGCGACCAAGCATATCCGCGCCGTGATGAGTGAGTTGCAAAAACTGGAGCGCAGCTATCGCCGGATTATGATTGCCGGTGGCGGTAACGTTGGCTATGGCCTGGCACGGGCACTGGAAAAAACCCATAGCGTCAAGTTAATTGAGCGCAGCAAAGAGCGCGCTGAATTTCTCTCCAGTGGACTGGATAATACGGTGGTTTATGTCGGTGATGTATCAGATCCGGAGCTACTGGAAGAGGAAAATATTGAGCAAATTGACGTTTTTATCGCAGTAACTAACGACGATGAAGCCAACATCATGTCGGCGATGTTGGCCAAACGGATGGGTGCGCAAAAAACCATGGTACTGATTAAACGTGGCGCTTATGTTGATTTATTGCAAGGCGGCGAGGTCGATATCGCCATCTCGCCGCAGCAAGCGACTATCTCAGCACTGTTAACCCATATCCGCCGCGGTGACATTGTTAATGTGTACTCACTACGCCGCGGCGCTGCAGAGGCTATAGAGGCGATTGCCCACGGTGACAGCAGTACCAGTAAAGTTGTTGGCAAAACCATAGGCGAAATCCGCTTACCGCCTGGTACCACCATCGGCGCCATCGTCAGAAGTGATGAGGTACTGATTGCGCATGACAGCACCCGCATCGAAACTGACGACCATATCATCTTGTTTATGGTCGATAAGAAACATATCGTTGAAGTGGAAAAGCTTTTCCAAGTCAGCGCGATTTTTATCTAATCTTTCCAGAACACCGGCGTAAAGAGTACCAGTAAAGTAAAGATCTCCAGTCGGCCAAACACCATGGCAATAATCAGGATCCACTTGCTGGCATCCGGAATATTGCCAAAATGGGCGGCCACTTCGCCCAGGCCCGGTCCCAGGTTATTCAGGCAAGCCGCGGTTGCTGAAAAAGCAGTAATATTATCCAGGCCGGTAAAAATCAGCGCTAGCATAATCACGACAAACACCAGCGCATAGGCGGCAAAAAAGCCCCAAACCGCCTGCACAATGCGATCTTCAACCGGCCGCCGGCCAAGTTTAATGGCATACATCGCCCGTGGATGAATCAAGCGGTTAAGTTCTCGCACCCCTTGCTTAAATAGCAACAACACCCGTACCACCTTCATACCGCCCCCGGTAGAGCCGGCACAACCACCAATAAAGCTGGAGAAAATCAACAATATCGGCAAGAACAGCGGCCAGGCCGCGAAACTGTCAGTGGCAAAGCCAGCGGTGGTAGAAATAGAAACCGCTTGAAAGGCCGCATGATTTAGTGCTGTCAAACCATCCGGATACACGCTGGTATGCAACAGTACCAAAAAGCAGATCAAAATCAGCGCCGCCTGAATGCCAAGAAAGGTTTTAAACTCCGGATCACGAAAGTAGGTTGCCACACTCTTACCGCGGATAGCAGCAAAATGCAGCGGAAAGTTCACCGCACTGATCAGCAGAAACACAATGCAGATGGTATTAATCAAGCCACTATCAAAATGACCGATGCTGGCGTCGTAGGTTGAGAAGCCGCCAATAGCCACCGTCGAAAACGCGTGACAAATCGCATCAAACCATGACATTCCGGCCAGATAAAACGCCAGTGCACAGGCCAGCGTTAGCGCCAGATAGATATACCACAGATGTTTGGCGGTATCGGCAATCCGTGGTGTCATCTTGTTATCTTTCACCGGACCCGGTGTTTCCGCCCGGTATAGTTGCATACCACCAACACCCAATAGCGGCAGAATAGCTACAGCTAAGACGATAATACCCATACCGCCCAGCCATTGCAGCTGCTGCCGGTAATACAAAATTGCTTTAGGGAGTAACTCAATGCCGGTGAGTACGGTAGCGCCGGTTGTGGTCAGGCCGGAAAACGCCTCAAACATCGCTGAGGCCAAATTCATATTGGGCCTTTCTGCCAACACCAGCGGAATAGCCCCGACTGCTCCCAATACAATCCAGAACAACACCACAATTAAAAAGCCATCACGGACTTTTAATTCAGCCCGATACTGGCGGTTGGGGTACCAAATCAGGAAACCACTTAACAAACATAACAGAAAAGACAGAATAAAAGGCACGCCAGCGCCATCCTGGTACCAATATGCCACCAAGGCCGGCGGCACCATAGTGATGCTGAAGATGGCAATCAGCATCCCCAGGATCCGGATTATCGAACGATATTGCATAGCGTCCTTAATGCGCCCTTGCCGCTGCTTATGGCAGTTGCAGCTCGCGGGTCATATTTTCATTACGTTCGCGATGGACAATGATATTGTCCTCAATCCGGATACCGCCATAACTACGGAACTGATCGATTTTTTGCCAGTTTAGCTGCTTGGCTGCTGGCATTGCCTGCAAATCAGCTAATAAAGACTCGATAAAATACAGCCCAGGCTCAATGGTAAATACCATTCCCGGCTCAATCAGTCGGGTACAGCGTAAAAACGGATGCTCTGCCGGCGCCGCAACATGAGTGCCGCGCTCATCAGCCATAAAACCACCCACATCATGCACTTGCAAGCCAAGATGATGACCTACACCGTGTGGGAAAAAGGTACGGCTAACGCCGGTTTCAACCACGCTGTCTGCGCTACCGCGCACAAAGTCAAAGTCGACCAGCACCTGCGCCAGTAAACGATGGGTTAACAGTTGCAGTTCAGTATATTTAATACCCGGTTTAATAGTATCAACCACCTGCAAATGCACCCGGTTTACTGCCTTAATCAGCTCAGCAAATTCATCTTTCGGATTAAAACTATAAGTACGGGTAATGTCGGCGGCATAGCCATGGCAGGAGGCGCCAGCGTCGATTAAAAAGGATTTAGGCTGCTCAGGTTTTAACCGCTCTAACACCGTGTAGTGCAAAATAGCAGCATGCTCGTTAAGCGCAATGATATTGCCGTACGGCACTTCGTTTTCGCCCTGCCCAACGGCCGCCAGATAAGCCAGCTGAATCTCAAACTCACTGCCGCCGGCATAAAACGCAGCTGCCGCAGCACGATGGCCGGTTACCGCCAGCCGGTTAGCTTCACGCATACACGCCAGCTCGTACTCCGTTTTATAAGCACGGTGGTAATGCAGGTAGTTTAGTACCGGCTCCGGGTTAATTTCAGTAAAACCGAGTGCTCTGGCCACTTCCAGATACTCACCAACATAGGCCAATCTGGCTTTGTCATATGGAAGCAGATTCTCGACCATATTGGCTTTTTCCAGCAGTTGAATGTCAAAATGCTCAGCCCAAAAATCGGTTGGTACCGGCGGTACTTTATGCCAGAAATCTTTTGGCCGGTAGAAAATCAACTTGGGTTTATTGACACCATCAACTAACAACCAGCAATGCGGATTATCCACGACCGGCAACCAGGCTTTAAAATGCGGATTGACCTGAAACGGATAATCCATATCATCCAGAAACTTGCGTTTAGCCTGGCCAGAATGAATAACTAGTGCATCCAGATTTTCGCGAGCCAGCACATTACGGGTGCGCTGTTGTAATTCCTGCAGGTGCGCCTGATACAGTTGTGGGTAGTTCGGAGTCATAATTACCTTATGCATTGCTGTTAAGGGAAAGCCGATAATAACATTATTTGCCAGCACGCCCAATCTGCATGGCTAACAGCGGCTGAAACACATCTTTGGGTTCATTTAAGCGAATATTATAGATCTGATAATATGCCATCACCGCTTTAACGTACTCTCGGGTTTCCCGATACGGAATCGTCTCAACCCAGACATCCACTGGCAGGGCGCGGTCACGCGGGATCCACTGCCGCACTCTGCTGTAGCCAGCATTATAAGCCGCTGTCGCCATAATCAGGTTGCCATCATTACGGCGCATCAGATAGTTCAGATAATCGGTGCCAAAATCGATATTGGTGACCGGATTATACAACTGGCTCAGTGGGACTTTCTTTTTTGCAATGTAGTTTGCGGTATCGGGCATAATTTGCATCAAACCACGGGCACCCACCGGCGAATTGGCATCAGGCATAAAGGAACTTTCACGCCGGGCAATGGCCATCGCCCAACCCGAATCAACCTTGGCACTTTTGGCAAAACGCTGGATTTCCTCTTTAAACGCCAGTGGAAAGCGTAACTCGACATCGTCCCAGTAGCCAGCATCGGCCAGGGTAAAAATCGCCCGCTCATGCCACTCCAGCTGGCCTGCCAGTTTCGCCACGGCCAATTTTTGTGGCTCGGTCACAGCGCGTTGTAAAAAATTCCATTCGCGACGCGCCTCAGTCATCCTGCCCAGCGCCAACCACTCTTTGGCCCGCGCAACAGCAGGATGCTGCTGCACCAGAGTTAAATCCTCAGCAGAAACTGTTACCGGGTTATGCGCCAAACTCGGCGGCAAACCCAGTTTTGCTGCTGCCATAAAACCATAGAAATGCCGACGCTGTGCCAACTCGCGGAAAATCGGTTCGGCCGCAGCTTGTTGGCCTTGCTCTTCCAATGCTCTGGCTAACCAGTAACGCCAATTTATATCTGCGGCCAGCTCGACAGGAAAGCGCTCTATCACCTGCTGCACCCGCGGCCAATTCAGCTCGCGCAGCGCATGACCCACCTGCCATTGCGCCAGAGTATTATCCAATTGCTCCGGTGGTAATTGATCCATCCAGGCGCTGGCCCGTTCATCGCCCTTGTGCGCCAACGCGATTGCAAACTGGCGCTGCACGTCCAACCGCTGGGCAGCGGTAAAATAGGGATCGCTGGCATAACGTTGCCAGGTTTGCAGTGCCTGATCCGGTGCCCGCCATACCAAACGCTTTAAACCATAGGCCAAAATATCACGCTCAATCACATGCTTGCCGGGTAAAAACCGCGGTTTAGCAATGGCTGCCGGGTTCTGACGCACTTGTAACCATAAATCTGCTAAATACTGCTGCTGTGCCGGCAATAAGGTTTTTAAATAGCGGATTAAACCGGCATCACCGCCCTCGGCGGATAACTGCAGCCGCCGCAATACCGCTTCAGTGGTTAATTGACCGGCATTACGCCACTGACTAAATAAGGGATCGCAGGCTTTAGGTTGCGATTTGCCCACCATCCACAGCGATTCTGTTTGTTGCCATATTTCAGCTATCGTAGCAGGTCGCAACTTCAATTGTTGCTGTATCGCGATACAGTTTAGTTCCGGATCATTAGAACCTGGAAAGTGCTCTAAAAAGCGCGCTGCCTGCTGCCCTTTGGCTAAACTCATTAACCAGGGGCGACGTAATGGCCAGTCTAGTGGTGAGCCTTGATGTTGCTCCAGAAAACGGGCAATGTCATCGTGTTGAGATATGCGGCGCTGTAACCAGCGTTGTTTCAGATAGGGCTGCAGCGGATAATCCTGCAGCTCGGTCAGCCAGCGCTCGACCTGGGACGGCGATGCCGAACTGATCTGATGTTCTACCTGAATAAATAGCCGACGCTGCTGCTCTTGCTGGGCGGCACTGGAATCTGGCATTTCGGCTTGTAACGGGGCAGACATTGCGCCAAATGAGATAAAGAAGAACAGGTGTTTCACAAAACGACTCCGGCATAATTAGAAGAGACAATCACAGCGACAAGACTTGGACCGACTGACAGCAATCCAAGATTCAAACACCTGTTTAAATAACTGTTGATATTTTCATTAAAGCACGACACACTGGATAGGATAACCTCATCGTACCAGTTGCGAATAACCCTAAAGCAAAGGCGACCAAGGAGCATATTTATGATTTACCAAAGTAACAGCATCCAGGTGGAATATGTAAAACCTGGCATTGCTAAGTTTACGTTTAACGCCCAAGGTTCGGTCAACAAATTTGATCAGCAAACACTGGCTGATTGTAAGGCAGCGCTCGCGAAGCTGCACGCAGATCCGGCATTAAAAGGCATCCTCTTCGTTAGTGGCAAAGACAACTTTATTGTCGGCGCCGATATCACTGAGTTCTTACCTGTATTCGAGCGTCCGGAAGCCGAACTGGTTCCCTGGATTAAAACCGCTTCTGATGTGTTTGATTACTGTGAAGATTTACCTGTGCCTTCGGTGGTTGCGATTAAAGGTTTTGCACTGGGCGGTGGCTGTGAGTGGACCCTGGCCTGTGATTATCGGGTGGCGGATACCACAACCCGTATCGGTTTACCGGAAGTCAAACTGGGCTTGATGCCAGGTTTCGGCGGTACTGTGCGTTTACCACGCATTATCGGTGCCGATAATGCGATGGAGTGGATCACCACCGGCAAAGAGCGTGGCGCAGAGCAAGCACAGAAAGAAGGCTTAATTGATGCCGTTGTAGCACCGGAAAAACTGGAAGCGGCAGCTCTGAGCATGCTGGAAGATGCCATCGCCGGTAAGCTGAACTGGCAGAAAAAGCGTGCGGTGAAACTGCAACCGCTAAAACTGAACAAAACCGAAGCCACCATGAGCTTTAACACCGCCAAAGGTATGGTGTTCGCCACCGCCGGTAAACACTACCCGGCACCCATGGTCGCCGTGCAGACTATTGAAGCCGCTGCAACTTTAGGCCGTGACGCCGCCGTCGCACTGGAAAACAGCGGCTTTGCCAAACTGGCAAAAACCGATGCCGCAACGGCGCAAATTGGCCTGTTCCTGAATGATCAGGTGATTAAGGGTAAAGCCAAAAAAGCTGCAAAAGTTGCCACCAAGGCCGTGAAAAAGGCGGCAGTGCTGGGTGCCGGCATTATGGGCGGCGGCATTGCCTACCAGTCAGCGTTAAAGGGCGTACCGGTAGTGATGAAAGACATTGCCGATAAAGCGCTGGAATTGGGGATGGGCGAAGCCACCAAGCTGCTGGCCAAACAGGTGGAGCGTAACAAGCTGGATGCTGTCGGTATGGCGAAAGTGATCTCTGCTATTACACCGACATTAAGCAACGAGCAGGTCAAAGGCGTCGATATCGTGGTGGAAGCCGTGGTCGAAAACCCGAAAATCAAGGGCGCAGTATTAAAAGAGGTTGAAGCCTTGCTGGCCGATGATGCCATCCTGACGTCAAATACCTCAACCATCTCAATCAATCAGCTGGCAGCGAATCTGAGCCGGCCACACAATTTCTGTGGTATGCACTTCTTTAACCCGGTACCGAAGATGCCACTGGTAGAGGTGATCCGCGGTAAAGACACCAGTGAAGAAACCGTAGCCGCTGTCGTCGCTTACGCGGCGAAAATGGGCAAGTCACCGATCGTCGTTAACGATTGTCCGGGCTTCTTTGTCAACCGGGTACTGTTCCCCTATTTCGCTGGTTTTAGCAAACTGGTGTTAGACGGCGCCGACTTCGCTCAGGTTGATAAGGTGATGGAAAAGCAGTTTGGCTGGCCGATGGGCCCGGCGTATCTGCTGGACGTCGTCGGTTTAGATACCGCCTATCACTGCACGGACGTGATGGCAGCCGGCTTCCCAACCCGGATGGCCAAACTGGACAATGATCCAGTTGCTGCCATGTATCAGGCTAACCGTTACGGTCAGAAAAATGGCCTCGGTTTCTATGCTTACAGCAAAGATGCCAAAGGCAAGCCGAAAAAGGATATTGATGCCGCCAGCCTTAACTTACTGTCCGGTATTGCTGCCGCCAAACAGGACTTCAGTGCCGAGGACATTATTGCCCGCCTGATGGTACCCATGATTAATGAAACGATCCGCTGTCTGGAAGAAGGCATTGTTGCCAGTGCGGCCGAAGCGGATATGGGTCTGGTTTATGGCCTGGGCTTCCCTCCGTTCCGTGGTGGTCCACTGCGTTATGTCGATACCCTGGGTCTGGCTAACTTTGTCGCACTGGCGGACAAGTACGCCCACCTGGGCGAGATTTACCAGGTAACCGAACAAACCCGCGCCATGGCCGCTAATGGCCAGCGTTTCTTCCCGGTTTAAGCGCAGGAGCAGCAGAATATGAAAAACGCCGTTATTGTAGATTGTATCCGTACCCCGATGGGCCGCTCTAAGGGTGGCATGTACCGCAATGTTCGCGCTGAACAGCTGTCAGCCCATGTGATGGCCAGCCTGCTGGAGCGTAACCCGGCTTTAAACCCGGCAGATATTGATGATGTGATCTGGGGCTGTGTGCAGCAAACGCTGGAACAAGGCTTTAACATCGCCCGTAATGCCTCTTTACTGGCGGGTATCCCGCACTCAGTACCGGGTGTTACCGTAAACCGCCTCTGCGGCTCTTCAATGCAGGCATTGCATGATGCCGTGCGCGCCATCCAAACCGGCATGGGTGAGGTCTATCTGATTGGTGGCGTCGAGCATATGGGTCATGTGCCAATGAACCATGGCGTCGACTTCCACCCGGGCTTAGCCACTTCAGTGGCCAAGGCCGCCGGTATGATGGGCCTAACCGCCGAATTACTGGGTAAGCTGCATGGCATCAGCCGGCAGCAGCAGGATGAGTTTGGTGCCCGCTCGCATCGCCTGGCGCACGAAGCCACCCTGCAGGGCCGCTTTAAAAATGAAATTATTCCGACCGAAGGTCACGACGCCGATGGCGTACTGCGCCTGTTCGATTACGACGAAGTGATCCGCCCGGAAACCACAGTTGAAGCGCTAAGCCAGCTGCGGCCGGTATTTGACCCGGCTAACGGTACTGTGACCGCCGGCACCTCATCCGCCTTATCCGATGGTGCCTCAGGTATGCTGGTGATGAGCGAAGATAAAGCGAAGGCGCTCGGTTTACCGATCCGCGCTTATGTCCGTGGTATGGGTGTGGCCGGTTGTGATCCGTCTATTATGGGTTATGGCCCGGTGCCAGCCTCGAAGAAAGCGTTAAAGGCTGCCGGTATCAGCATTGCCGATATCGATTATGCCGAGCTGAACGAAGCCTTCGCGGCGCAAGCCTTGCCGGTTATGAAAGACCTGGGGCTGCTGGAAGTGGCTGAGCAGAAAGTGAACCTGAACGGTGGCGCCATTGCTTTAGGCCACCCACTGGGCTGCTCCGGCTCACGCATCAGCACCACACTGATTAATGTGATGGAAGCTAAGGGCGGTAAGTTTGGCCTGGCGACCATGTGTATCGGCTTGGGCCAGGGTATCGCTACGGTGTTTGAACGGCCTTAACCTAGCCGCAACAGCGCAGATAGCTTAAAATAGGGCCGTTTACGGCCCTTTTTTGTTACCCTTTTTATCAATTCGCGGAGCAGTCGCCATTATGGAAACCTTATTTCAGCAAGCCGATCATACGCTGGATGCCCTTGGGCTGCGCTGCCCTGAGCCAGTGATGCTGGTACGGTTGCAGATCCGCAAAATGCAGGCAGGTGAAACCTTGCTGATTATCGCCGACGACCCTGCCACCACCCGCGATATCCCGGCGTTTTGCCGCTTTATGGATCATCAGCTGGTCGGTAGTGATACCGCAGCCTTACCCTACCGCTATCTGGTAAAAAAAGTCAGTAGCTAAAGGTCGACACGACGCCAGCTATCGCAAATACGCCACCAGCCGGCTGATTGCATTGTATTTTCCCGAATTTCGGCTTAGCCTGTTTATTGCTCACCCGGCAATAATAACAACAAAACAGGTTTACCTATGCATCCGCTGCTACTGCTCATTCTTTGCCTTGCGTTATCCTTACCAATGGCTTACAGCCAAACCCCTGAACGCACGCCGTCGGCACCGACGCGGACGGAAGGTGACGGCCCCTATCCGCGTTTAATTCTGCGCGGTGGCATTTTGATTAGCGGCGAAGGGGCGCCACCGGTCGGCCCGGTGGATATCGTGATTGAGCAGGATCGTATTCGTCAGGTGGCCATTGTCGGTTATCCGGAGGTGCCGGTACTGGCGCAAAGCCGGCCACAAGCTAAACCCGGCGATCAGGAATTAGATGTCAGTGGCATGTATATCCTGCCGGGTTTTGTCGATATGCATGGCCATATCGGCGGCTCTGCCAACGGAATACCGGCCGAATATGTGTTTAAACTCTGGTTAGCGCATGGCATTACCACTATTCGCGAGCCGGGCAGTTTTAACGGCCTGGCCTGGACCTTGCGCCATATGCAGGCGGCGGCCGCCAATCAGATTGTCGCGCCACGGATCGTACCCTATGTTGGCTTCGGTCAGGGCCTGGCGGAGCCGGTTTTTAACCCAAACCAGGCCAAAAAATGGGTGCAGGATATTAAGAAAGCCGGTGCCGCCGGGATTAAGTTTTTTGGTGCTACTCCGCAAATTATGGCCGCCGCGCTGGCCGAAGCCAAGCAACAACAGCTCGGTACCATGATGCATCACGCCCAGCTGAATGTGTACCGCACCAATGTACTACACAGTGCCCGCATGGGCCTGACCTCGATGGAGCACTGGTATGGTCTGCCTGAGGCCTTGTTTGATGGCCAGACGATTCAGCAGTATCCGGCTAATTATAACTATCAGAATGAACAGGACCGGTTTGCCGCTGCTGGCCAGCTGTGGGCACAGGCGGCGAAGCCGGGCTCTGCCAAATGGCAGGCGGTAAGGGATGAGCTGATCCAACTCAATTTCACCATCAACCCCACCCTGACCATCTACGAAGCCAGCCGCGATGCCGCTGCGCAGCGGAATGCGGAATGGCATCAGGACTATACCCTGCCGACACTGCAGCGCTTTTTTACACCTAACCGCTATGCCCATGGTTCCTACTGGTTTGACTGGACGACCGAACATGAAATTCAGTGGCGGGAAAACTACCGGCTCTGGATGCAGTTTTTAAATGACTTTAAAAATCATGGCGGTCGCGTTACTGTTGGCTCCGACGCTGGCTATATCTATAAAATTTATGGCTTTGCCTATATTCAGGAGTTGGAGCTGCTACGTGAAGCAGGCTTTAGTGCGCTGGAGGTGATACAAGCCGCCACCTTAAATGGCGCTACTGCGCTTGGTTTAGATCAGGAAATTGGCAGCGTGGTCGCCGGTAAAAAGGCAGATTTGGTGATAGTGGCAGAAAACCCGCTGGCCAATTTTAAAGTGTTGTATGGCACCGGCCACTACCGGCTCAATACAGACAATCAACCTGAGCGCACCAAGGGCGTGCGCTATACCATCAAGGACGGCATTATCTACGATGCCCAGCGCCTACTGGCCGACGTACGGACTTTAGTGCAGCAGGCTAAGGCGGCGGAGCAACAACCCTAAATCAGGCTATTCCGGTGCGCGCTGCGCGCCGGATATTTCCCTGCTGAAATTAGCCTTTCAAGCAGCTTGGTTAATTTACTGTTACAAATCTCCGCTTGACCAGGAACACCACGCACCATAATCTGGGCAATATGATTCAGGGAGAATTTGTTATGTTATGGCCACTAATTAAGGCATCGCTGCCGGCAAAAAGTCTGCTATTGTTGGCGTTGGCCGTATTATTCTGGTTTCTCGGCTTTCATACCTTACTCGGTGTCGCACTCTTTCTGGCGCTGGAAGTGATAATGTGGCGCAATAGCGCGACCTATGCCAGTCAGGATTTTGTATACAGCAAGGATATCTTGAAGCTGTTTAGTTGTGATGACGGCCAGCTGCGGGTTGGTATGGATACAACGAATATCCGCAATATCGATAAGATCAAATTGTGGCAAGACCAGCAATATGGTTTTATTGATTTTGCACTCGGTCAGCAGCTGCAGGTACGCTACAAATTTCCGCTGGAGCAATATCAGCCGCTGCGGCTTTGGCTACAACAACATCTGCCGGCGACTAACTTAGAAACCAGCTTAGCCCTTAATTAGGCTCTAATGCCAACAATAAGTTAGCTGAATGTTCCTCTGAGACACGCAATGCCGGCGCCAGTGCCACCAGCTCAGTATAGAGCTCGGGGTAATACAGCTGTAAACGTTTGGCGCGGCTAAGATGTGTGGGCTTTATTTGTAGCGGCTGGCGCAGGATCTCTGATACGAGTGGAAACAAGCGCCCCTGCTGGAAACTCCAATCCAGCGCTAAATGCAGCGCATCCGGCCCGAAACGGTTGTGTTGCGGCATTACCCCCTGCTCTAACAATAATTGCACCACCTGCTCCGCCTGTTCGTGCGCAAAGGCTGGCCGGTATAGCGACATGCCAAACTGGTCGGTTAGCCGGAAGTCAAAACGGCCGGCGACCAACTGCTGCAAGTTCTCGGTGCTGACAAAACTAAACCAGGCCATGGTCAGAGGCGCAACCGGTAAGGTTCGCCCTTCCCAGATACTGATATATTCCGGTTGCAGTAACACCCAGGCTAGCAGCTCGCTGGTCAGGAAAGGCGACAAAGGCGTACTAAACACCAATTGCTGCATCCGCTCCGCCGAGCGCCAGACCCGCATCAGCTCCAGATAGAGCTCCGTCTCCTCAAGTGCAATATCTTGCTCTATGTTTTGTCGTTGCCGGTGCTGAAACGCTACTAACAACGCTGGCTCATAGTCATGCAGCGCCGCCAGCAAAGCTTCGCCGCTATAGTGCTGCTGAAACTGTTCCAGAATGGCCGCTACCTGCTCGTCACTCCACAACGCCCGGGATTGCCTTAGCTGCTGCTGCGCCGTCAGGCAAGCAGCCGTAGCGTCATCGACCGGCTGTACCGCTAATTGCCGGCGCAGCGCCGATACCAGCGCTGAATCTGGTTGCTGTGCTGCTGGCTCCAGCCATTGACCACTGGCAAGCTCATTCCGGCTATTTAGCCAGGTAAGGCGTAAATAGGGACTACTGAGAGCTGGCAATGGATGCAGCAGATGACCCTGGTTAGCCAGTTGCTGCAGTTGCCGGACCTGTACTGCGCTGAGTTGATAGCAATTGTCCTGACATTGCCGGTTTAATTGGCGGTTGCGATTCTGTGCTGTCAGGCCCGAAATCAGATAATCCAGCGCACTGAAGGTGCCATTGAGCTGACTGGGTTCAATACCATATTGCGCCAGTACCGGCAGCAGGTTAGCCCGACCAGCGAGTAGCGCAGCATCAGCAAGGTTAAATAGGGCTTTGTTATCCTCAGCCAGACGCCGGAATAACGGCATGCCCTGTAGCTCTACTCCCCGCTCCAGTAATAGCAAGATCAGTTCATCCGGCAGCTGCTGCTGAATAGCATGAGCGATATGTGTCGGATACAGGTTAAGGTTTGCCAACAGCTGACGGGCTTGCGACAACGGCACTGTATTGAGATTGCTGACAAAGGCCAGCCCCGGTGATAATACCCGGCTACTCTGCCATTGATGCTGGTGACTCAATAGCGCCATATCATAAAAGCGGCTACTGTTTGCCAGGCTGTGCAGTAGCTGCAGCCAATCTGCTTCAGTTTGAGGTTCCGTTTGCGGGTCCAATACATCACTGAACAAGATTTCATAGTTGGCTTCGCTGGCATCCAGCACATTAAAGCCCTGCTGCGTTGCCTGTTGCTGTGCAGCCTCATCCAATAGCAATTGCAGATAAGGCTGCAGTTCAGAAGATACCTGCAACTCCTGATAAAGTCGTTCCAGGCTCTGTCCCTGCTGCAACAGCTCGCGAAAGGCTGTCGTAAGCTTTTGTTCCTGCTCGTGCTCATGCTGTTTTTGTCGCTGCTGTAACTGCGGTGTGCAGGCAACGACCTGCTGTTGCAACGCCGCATACTGCTCCGGCGTTACCTCTGGCGCAGCCACCCTGTCATCTCTGGCATCGGCGGCTGGCCGATACGGAGAGTCAGCTAAAGGCGGCACAACAGGAGCTGCGGCCCGGTTCTGACATTGGCTCAGGCCATAGCCGCCAGCGCAGAATAGCAGGAGCAGTGCGGTAATTTTCAGAGGCTTTGACATATCACTGAAGGTCCTTTTCCGTTACACTGTCGATTCGATTCCTGATTTATCATGCCTGAAAATTCATGTCATTACACCCCAATAACCCCCATCAGGGCCGCTATGATTTCACTCGGCTATGCCGGCACTACCCTGCATTACAGGCTTTTATTATCACCACGCCCGCTGGTGACAGTAGTATTGATTTTAGCCAGGCCGCCGCAGTACAGGCACTGAATGCTGCCATTCTGGCCTGCCATTATCAGGTGACATACTGGCAATTACCACCGGGTTATCTCTGCCCGCCGATCCCAGGCCGTGCCGACTATTTGCATTATGCTGCCGATCTGGTTGCGGAACTGACCGGCGAGGCTAAAGCGCAGGGGAAGCAATTTCGGTTGCTGGACCTGGGGTGCGGTGCTAACTGCATCTATCCGATCCTGGCTAGCCGCAGTTTTGGCTGGCGCGTTGTTGGCAGTGATATTGACAGCACAGCACTGAAAGTCGCCGGCGCCATTGTCAAAGCCAACACCAATCTTAAAGGCTTGATCGAACTCAGGTTACAACCAAAAGCTACTGAACTGCTATTTGGTATTATCCAACCCGGTGAATACTTTGATATCAGTGTCTGTAACCCGCCGTTCTATGCATCGGCGGCAGAGGCAGCGGCAGCTAACCAGCAGAAATGGCAGAAGTTAGGTAAGGCCAATAATGACCGTAATTTTGCCGGTACCGCCAATGAGCTCTGGTGTGAGGGCGGCGAAGTCGCCTTTATCAAAAAATTGATCGCTGACAGCAGTCTGTTTGCCGGTCAGGTCGGCTGGTTTACTAGTCTGGTTTCGCAGCAAAAACATTTACCGGCATTAGTGGCACAATTGCGGCGCCTGGCGGTACCTGAAGTACGGCAAATTAAAATGCAGCATGGTCAAAAAATCAGTACTATTTTGGCCTGGCGTTTCAGTTAATCCGGCCGCAACGGCGCCTTGTAGCAGAGCATGCTGGCTTGCAGAACAAGGCTTACTGACTATACTCTAATACCCCTTCCTGAACAGCAGATTCAAGATGAAGCCGCTGCGGGTTTTAATCGCTGATGATGAACCTATTACCAGTCAGTATCTAAAAATACTGTTGCAGCGCTTTCCTAATCTATTGCTGGTTGGCGCTACTACCAGTGGTCGGGATACTTTGAATTTCCTGCACCAGCATCATCTGGATCTGATTTTTATGGATATCGTGATGCCGGATATTAGTGGTATAGATATTTTGCGGCAGTTCAATAAAACATCTTCGCTTACACCACCACTGTTCGTGATGCTAACAGCCTACGAGCAGTTTGCCTGTGCTGCCTATAACTTCCACGCTTTTGCCTATCTGACAAAACCTGTGACGCCACAGCATTTAGAGCAGGTACTGCTGGATGCCACCACTTTGCTGCGACCCGATAGCCCATTCTGCAACCAGACAAAGTCACAACTGGTTTTTCAGACCGGCAACAGTGAACTGATTTTTCAGGAGCAGGAAATTATTTTGATTGAAGCGGCCGGTAATTATCTCTGCCTGCATACCCGACATGAGAATTATATTATCCGGAACACCTTAAAAGAACTCCTTGCCAAGCTACCACCTTTGTTTGTTCAGGTACATCGTTCGGCGATCGTTAATATCCTGCATGTTAAACAGGTGGTAACCAGCTCATCTTTACATTTGGTTCTGTCTAATAATCGCCAGGTTAAAATCTCACGACGCTGTAAACTGCAACTGGATACCTTACTCAACTTAGCCCACCGTTAAACCCTCTTAATGGCGCTTTCATCCCAAACTTAGCATTGAACAGGGTTTTATCATTTCAAAGTGGCTTTTACTGGTTTAAGCCCAAAGCCACAGCTGCAACCCCTTCATCCCAAGTCTGCGTGTAATAACCACGAACACTTCTACACTGTGTGTGGCAATCATGCCAATACCGTCAAAAGGATTGATATTATGAAACGTTATCTTACGCTAACTGCAGTTCTGGCTTCCGCTCTGCTTGTTGCACCTGTTACCGCGAACAACCTAATTGATGAAGGTAGTTACGTACATACTGCGTTGGTTGAGGTCTGTACTCATACCAAGAATGACCAACCAGGGAAATTGTTCAGGACGCTGCGCGAATATCGGATCAGCAAACAAAGTGCGGTTGATAAAGTAATGTGTAATAAACAGCAGTTACTGACTTTTGCCCGTAATCATAATGCGAACAGAGTAGTAAGTATGCTGCAGCCTTATGAAAGACTGCCAGAACGCAAAGTTATTATCAGTGATATTACTGCGCCAGCTAACTAAGTATTATGCAGACTGACTGTATTAGCCAAAGGTGGGACTATCGCTTTGCACGAAATGGCCGGCTGTCGAGCCGGCCATATTTTCTCGTTTTATTGTAACAGTGAGATGTCTGCTACTTGTAAAAACAGTTCACGCAACTGTTTTAATAACGCCTGACGGTTAGCCCGTACTGCGGCGTCCTCGGCGTTTACCATCACCTGCTCAAAGAAGGCATCGATAACCTCACGCATTGCGGCCAGATGGGTTAAACCCTGGCTATAATCGCTAACCCCAGCCTGATATGCCTGCTCCGCGGTCAAGGCCTGATACAGTGCCTGTTCTGCCGCTTCCTGCAGCAGCGCCGGATTAACCGTATTGGCAATTTCACCTTCAACCTTGACCAGAATATTTGCCACCCGCTTATTGGCTGCAGCTAAAGCTGTTGCGGCTTCTAACTGCCGGAACTCGGCTACAGCCTTAACCCGGCGATCAAAGTCTGCCGGATTAGTTGGCCGGCGCGCCAGTACCGCCTGAATCAAATCGACGCTATAGCCTTCGTCCTGATACCAGGCGCGGAAGCGGCCCAGCATAAAGTCCAATACGTCACTGGCTACCTGCGGGTTGGTCAGCTTGCTGCCAAAGCTTTGCTGACTAACGGCAATCAGGTCGGTTAAATCCAAGGGTAGCTGTTGTTCCACCATAATGCGTAAGGCACCGATGGCGGCGCGACGCAGCGCAAACGGGTCCTTGTCACCTTTCGGGATCTGGCCAATGCCGAAAATACCGACCAGTGAGTCCAGCTTATCCGCGATAGCCACCGCCGCCCCTTCCAGACGGCTGGGTAACTGGTCACCGGCAAAACGTGGCATATATTGCTCATTTAGCGCCAAGGCTACTGCTTCGGCTTCGCCATCCAGCCGGGCATAGTGCATACCCATAATACCTTGCACTTCCGGGAATTCGCCGACCATATTGGTCATCAGATCGGTTTTCGATAATAAGCCGGCACGGGCAGCGGCGGCCTGATCGGCACCAATTTTTGCGGCAATAAAGCCGGCTACCTGGCTGATGCGTTCCGATTTTTCAAACAACGTGCCCAGCTGCTGCTGAAACAGTACCGTCTTTAAACTGTCTAACCGCTCAGCGAGTTTGACCTTGCGGTCTGTATTAAAGAAGAACTGCGCATCTGATAAGCGCGGCCGTACCACCTTCTCATTACCAGAGATAATTTGCTGTGGATCCTTGCTGCTGATATTGGCCACAAAGATAAACTTGTTCAGTAACTTGCCCTGACTATCCCGCAGCGGGAAGTACTTCTGATTATCCTTCATCGTCGAGATCAGCGGCTCAGCCGGCACCTGCAGGAAGCTTTCTTCAAAGCTACCTACCAGTATTACCGGCCATTCGACCAGCGCCGTGACTTCTTCCAGCAGAGCGTCATCCCATTGCGGCTGTGCTTGTAACTGCTGAGCGGTCGCTTGTACCTGCTCCGCGATATAGGCTTTGCGCTTAGCGAAATCAGCCACTACAAAGGCTTGTTCCAGCGTCGGCAGATAGGCATCAGCATCTTTGATACTAACCAGCGCCGGCGCATGAAAACGATGGCCATAGGTCTGGTTGCCACTCTGCCGGCCAAGAATAGTAGCAGGCACTACCTGCTCGCCATACAGCATAATAATGGTATGTACCGGCCGGATAAATTCGGCATCTGAGCTACCCCAGCGCATCGGCTTGGCAATAGGTAGTTTGGCTAAGGCTGTGCCGACCATCTCCGGCAGCAAGCTGACCGTCGCCTGCCCTTGTTGCTGTTGCCGGCATAATAGCCAGGCGCCCTTATCGGTTTCTAAACGCTCAGCCTGCGCCACCGTAATGCCACAGCCAGCGGCCCAACCCTCGGCAGCCTTAGTCGGATTGCCATTGGCATCAAAGGCCGCACTGAGTGCAGGCCCGCGCTTTTCTACCACTTTATCGGCCTGGGCTGCGGCTAACTGATTAACCCGCACTGCTAAGCGGCGTGGAGCCGCATACCAGCTAATTTCAGCATGGCTGAGTTCCAGCTTGGCTAATTCGGCTTGCAGATTATCGGCAAAGGCTTGTGCCAAAGTGGTAAGCGATTTTGGTGGTAATTCTTCGGTACCAATTTCAACCAGAAAATCTTGTGAACGCATTAGTTCGCCTCCGACTGCTTGGCGCTCTGATTCTTGCAAAGCGGGAAACCCAGTTTTTCGCGGGCATCATAGTAAGCCTGCGCACAGGCCTTGGCCAGGGTGCGAACCCGCAAAATATAGCGCTGACGCTCAGTTACCGAGATGGCATGACGGGCATCCAACAGGTTAAAGGCGTGCGACGCTTTCATTACTTTTTCATAGGCCGGCAACGCCAGGCCTTGTTCAATCAGATACTGGCTTTCCTTTTCGCACTGGTCGAAGTAGGCAAACAAGGCGGCTACATCGGCATGTTCGAAATTGTAGGTCGACTGCTCGACCTCATTCTGATGGAACACATCGCCATAGGTTACCCGCCCCAAGGGGCCGTCGGTCCATACCAGATCATAGATCGAATCCACACCTTGGATATACATCGCCAGGCGCTCTAAGCCATAGGTAATTTCGCCGGTTACCGGACGGCACTCCAGGCCACCTACTTGCTGGAAGTAGGTAAACTGCGTTACTTCCATGCCATTTAACCACACTTCCCAACCCAGGCCCCAGGCACCCAATGTCGGTGATTCCCAGTTATCTTCCACAAAGCGGATATCGTGTACCAGGGTATCGATCCCCAGTTCGCGCAGCGAGCCCAGATACAGCTCCTGAATATTGTCTGGTGACGGCTTTAAGATCACCTGAAACTGGTAGTAATGCTGCAGCCGGTTTGGATTCTCGCCATAACGGCCATCAGTTGGCCGGCGACATGGCTGCACGTAAGCGACGTTAGTCGGCTCTGGCCCCAGAGAACGTAAAAAGGTCATCGGATGGAAAGTACCGGCGCCAACTTCTAAATCCAGCGGCTGCACGATAACGCAGCCCTGGCGTGCCCAGTAATCCTGCAGGGCTAAAATTAGCCCCTGAAAGGTTTTAATATCGTACTTATGCATGACGCAACAGACTCACTTTAAATGACTAAGGGGGCAAAGCTGCCCCCGTTTAATTTTTATCAGACGTCGAGGTTAGCGACGTACAGCGCATTCTCTTCGATAAAGGCGCGCCTTGGTTCAACATGATCCCCCATCAGGGTGGCAAACAATTGATCGGCGCCAATGGCATCTTCAATGGTTACCTGCAACATGCGGCGGTTTTGCGGATCCATGGTCGTTTCCCACAGTTGTTCCGGGTTCATTTCACCCAGCCCTTTATAGCGTTGAATGTAGAGACCGCGCTTGGACTCGGTCATTAACCAATCCAGGGCGTCTTTAAAGGTTTCAACCGGCTTCACCTTTTCACCACGGCGGATATAGCCACCCTCTTCAATCAGGTCACGAATTTCATCACCCAGTGCAACCAGACTCAGGTAATCCCGTGAGCTAATAAAGTCGTGATGCAGCAGGTATTCGTTATCGATACCATGCTGACGGATAATCACCTTCGGCTGGAATAAATGGCGCTCACGATCTTCAATCACAGCGTACTTGTAAATTGAACCGTCACCTTCTTTATCATCCAGACGCTTGGCCAGAGTTTTTACCCAGGCTTCAACGGCGGTTTGGTCTTTCATCAGTTCGGCAGTTAAACCGGTAACGTAGATCAGCTCGGTTAACAGGTTAACCGGGATCTTGCGGCTTAAGCGATCGATGACCGCCATCACCTTATGATACTGCTGCACCAGTTTCTCCAGCGCTTCGCCACTGATCCCCGGCGCATTCTCGTTCACATGTAATGACGCTTCATCCAGTGCCAGCGTGGTCAGATACTGCACCAGCGCCGGTTCGTCTTTGATATATTGCTCTTGCTTGCCTTTTTTAACTTTATACAGTGGTGGCTGCGCAATATAGATATAGCCACGCTCAATCAGTTCGGGCATTTGGCGATAGAAGAAGGTCAGTAACAGGGTACGGATGTGTGAACCGTCGACGTCGGCGTCGGTCATCAGTACGATACTGTGATAACGGGTTTTATCCGGGTTATATTCTTCGCGGCCAATGCCACAGCCTAAGGCCGTAATCAAGGTGCCGACTTCCTGCGACGATAGCATCTTGTCGAAGCGCGCCTTTTCCACGTTCAGGATCTTACCTTTCAGTGGCAGGATGGCCTGGTTTTTCCGGTTACGGCCCTGCTTGGCAGAACCACCCGCAGAGTCACCCTCGACGATATAGAGTTCAGATAAGGCTGGGTCTTTTTCCTGACAGTCGGCCAGTTTGCCGGGTAAGCCAGCAATATCCAGCGCGCCTTTACGACGTGTCATTTCACGGGCTTTACGGGCCGCTTCACGGGCACGGGCCGCATCCACTATTTTTCCCACGATAATCTTGGCATCACCCGGGTTTTCCAGCAGATATTCGTTCAGCTTTTCCGCCATCACGCTTTCTACTGCCGAGCGCACTTCGCTGGATACCAGTTTATCTTTAGTTTGTGAGCTGAATTTTGGATCCGGCACCTTAACGCTAATTACTGCGGTTAAGCCTTCGCGGGCATCGTCGCCCGAGGCCTGTACCTTCATTTTCTTAGCGTAGCCTTCCTGATCGATATAGGTATTCAATACCCGCGTCAAGGCACCGCGGAAACCGGCTAAGTGAGTACCACCGTCACGCTGTGGAATATTGTTAGTAAAACAGAATACATTTTCCTGATAGCTATCGTTCCACTGCATCGCCACTTCAACCGCAATACCGTCCTCACGCTGATCAGTAAAATAGAACGCCTTAGGGTGAATACTGGTCTTGCTGCGGTTTAAGTACTGCACAAAGGCTTCAATACCGCCGTCGTACTTAAAGTGATCCGTCTTATCTGTGCGCTCGTCGGTCAGAATAATGCTGACACCAGAATTCAGGAATGACAGCTCCCGTAGCCGTTTCGCCAGAATGTCATAGTGGAAATTGATATCAGAAAAGATGGTCGGGCTGGGCCAGAACCGAATTGCCGTGCCACTGCCTTCTGTTTCGCCAATTACGGCTAATGGTGCTTGCGGTACACCCAGATGATAGATCTGGCTGTGTACCTGCCCTTTACGGCGGATAGTCAATTCCAACACATCCGACAGGGCGTTAACGACCGAAACACCGACACCGTGTAAGCCGCCAGACACCTTATAGGAGTTGTCATCAAACTTACCGCCGGCATGCAGTACCGTCATAATAACTTCGGCCGCAGACACGCCTTCTTCATGCATATCGGTTGGAATACCGCGACCATTATCACGTACCGATACCGAGTTATCACTGTGGATGGTCACCCAGATATCGGTGCAGTAGCCTGCCAGGGCTTCGTCGATAGAGTTATCCACTACCTCGAATACCATATGATGTAAACCGGTACCATCGTCGGTATCACCGATGTACATCCCTGGTCTTTTCCGGACGGCGTCCAGACCTTTTAATACTTTAATACTGGAGGAATCGTAGTTATGCTCTTCGGCCATCGTTATCTGTCCGTGCTGGTTATCTGACCATGTTCCACGTGAAACACTTGCCGGCAATCGGCAGCAATAAAGGGTGTTACCTGGTCAGCATTAATTGCAGTTATAAAAACCTGTGAATTAATATTAGTTAAAAAATCAAAAATCTTTTTTGTTGAACTGGGGTCGAGTTCCGACGCCAGATCATCAATCAATAGTATCGGCTGCTTTAGCCCACTCCCTGCGATCAGGTTATTTTGGGCAACTTTAAGCGCAAATAATAACACTTTTAGCTGGCCGCGGGATAATACTTCTTCAACTGAATGGCCGGCGCTACGCAGTCGAAGATCGGCTTTTTGCGGCCCATATTGGGTAAAGCCCAGCCGCAAATCTTGCTGAAAACTTTGACCTAACAACTCCTGAAATTCGGCACTCGTCTGCAGCTTCTCCGGCCAGCCGGCGTAAAGCTGTAAGCTGACTGTCGACAGCAAGCTATCCTGATCGGTTAGTGCCGCAAAAGCATTTTGCAACAAGCTAATATAGTGTTGCCGTAACGCCTGAAGTTGCCAAGCCAGTTGCACAAACTGCGCATCCCAGTATTCAAATTGCTGGTTATACTGCCGACTTTGCTTTAGCAGCGCGTTACGTTGTTTAAGTACCCGGCTAAACTGCAGCCAGACAGCAAAAAAATGTTGTTCCACGTGGAACACACCCATATCAAAAAACTGCCGCCGCTCCTTGGGTCCGCCAAAAAACAACTTAAAGCTGTCCGGCGTTAATAACTGCACCGGCAACAGCTCAGCAATATCCGCCAGACGACACTGGGCAGAGCCATTTAAACGCAGCTGTAAATCAGCAGTCCGCTCTCGTTGAATACCAATACTATGTACTTGCTCCGCACTGCTGACTTTGGCATGCAACACAAAGGCCGGCTCATCATGCTGAATTAACCGTTGATGCCTGCTGGTGCGAAACGAGCGGCCATGTGCCAGATAATAAATCGCTTCCAGCAAGCTGGTTTTACCGCTGCCGTTTTCACCAACCAACAGGTTAAATTGTGGATGTGGCTGCAAACTGAGTTCCGCAAAATTGCGAAATTGTTGCGCCTGCAGCAATAGCAGCGACATAACGGAATAAAATCAGAGACGCATCGGCATCACAACATAGGCCGCGCCATTGTTGCCGACCCCTTCGATCAGGGCGCTGGAATTCGCATCGTTCAGATGCAAGATCACCAAATCGGTCGCCAGAGTATTTAATACATCCAGCAAATAACCGACGTTAAAGCCTATCTCGAGGGTGTCGCCCTGATACTCAACTTCAATCACTTCTTCCGCTTGCTCGTGCTCAGGGTTATTGGCAACGATCTGGACTTCGTGATTGCTGAGCGTAAAACGCACGCCACGATACTTTTCATTCGATAAAATGGACGCCCGGATACAGGCATCTTTTAACACCGCGCGATGCGCTGTCACCAGCTTAGTGCTGTTACGTGGCAAGACGCGGCGGTAGTCCGGGAAACGGCCATCAATAAGTTTGCTACTAAAACTAAAGCTGCTGTCGGTTAAACGGATATGATTCTGCCCTAAACTGAGGCTGACTTGCTGCTCGTCATTGGCCAGCAAGCGCATAATCTCCAACACACCTTTGCGTGGGATAATAATTTGCTTCTGTTGCCCGCTAACAGCAGGTAACGCCAGCGTGCTCATCGCCAGCCGGTGACCATCGGTTGCCACTGCGGTCAGGGTGCCGTTGTCGACTTCAAACAACAAGCCATTTAAATAGTAGCGTACGTCCTGATTCGCCATCGAGAACGCGGTGTCTTCTAATAACTTACGCAATTGCTGCCGGCTGAGGTTAATCTCAACCTCTCCTTGCCAGCTCTCTAAATTCGGGTACTCAGCAGCACTAAGGGTCGACAGGGTAAACTTACTTTTACCGCTGGTCAGTACGCAATTCTCGCCTTGTACCGCGATCTGAATATCACTTTGCTCCGGCAAGCTGCGACAAATATCCAGCAGCTTTTTTGCCGGCACGGTAATCCGGCCCGGACTTTGGATCTGCAGCTGCTCGGTGCTGGCCACCAGCTCGACTTCCAGATCGGTACCGGTCAGCGACAAAGTATCAGCCGTAACGTCCAGCAGCACATTGGATAAGATCGGCAGGTTGTGCCGCCGCTCAATGGCACCAGAGACCATTTGCAATGGTTTAAGTAAAGCGTCACGGTTGATCAGAAATTGCATAACAACACCCTGTTAAGAGGACAAAGTACGAATTAAATTTTGGAAATCTTCTTTAATTTCATGAGTTTCTTCTTTCAAAGACTCAATTTTGCGGCAAGCATGTAATACCGTAGTATGGTCACGGCCACCAAAGGCATCGCCAATTTCCGGTAAGCTATGGTTAGTCAGCTCTTTCGCCAGCGCCATCGCCATTTGCCGCGGCCGGGCCACCGAACGCGAACGGCGCTTGGATAATAGATCCGCCACCCGGATTTTATAATACTCGGCTACCGTTTTCTGAATATTTTCAATGGTGACCAGCTTGTCCTGTAACGCCAGTAAATCACGCAGCGCTTCGCGCACAAAATCAATGGTAATGGGCCGGCCGGTAAAGTTGGCATTGGCAATCACCCGGTTTAAGGCACCTTCTAATTCCCTAACATTGGAACGAAGCCGTTTCGCAACAAAGAACGCCACTTCTTCCGGCAAGCGGATCTGGTTTTCCTGCGCTTTACGCATCAGGATCGCGACCCGGGTTTCCAGCTCTGGCGGCTCGATCGCAATCGTCAAACCCCAGCCAAAACGGGATTTCAGCCGATCTTCCACTCCGTCGATCTCTTTTGGATAACGATCGCTGGTTAAAATGATCTGCTGATTACCTTCTAACAGGGCATTAAAGGTATGAAAGAATTCTTCCTGCGAGCGCTCTTTATTGGCAAAAAACTGGATATCGTCAATCAGCAAGGCATCAACCGAGCGATAGTAACGCTTAAATTCTTCGATAGCATTATTCTGCAGCGCTTTCACCATATCCTGCACGAAGCGCTCAGAATGCATATAGATCACCTTGGCATCAGGCTTTTTCGCCAGAATACCGTTACCTACCGCATGTAATAAGTGGGTTTTACCCAGACCAGTACCGCCATAAATAAACAGCGGGTTATAGGCAGTACCCGGATTATCAGCCACCTGCGATGCTGCGGCCCGCGCCAGCTGATTCGACTTACCTTCAACGAAGTTAGAAAAGGTATAGTTGGTACGAACATTAGAGCGCACTATGCTTTTTGGGGCAGGTTCTGGTATTTCCGGTTCGGCAGCAGGGGCTTCAGGTGCAGCTTTGGCTGGCATCTGGCTCGGCATACTCACTCTGGCCGTCTGAGTGCTGCTGCCAACATCAAAGCGTAAGCGTGGTGCATTGTCGCCGCAATAATCCCGGATCAGCTCGAGGATCCGGTTTAAATATTTTTCACGCACCCAATCCAGCACGAAGCGATTAGGCGCGTACAAAGTTAGCGCATCAGCTGAACTATCAGCCTGCAGCGGGCGGATCCACATGCTAAAGTGTTGTGCGGGTAGTTCGGCCTGCAATGCCTGCAGACAATTTTGCCAAACGGACTGGTACACCGTCTCTCCTGAAGCCTGAGTTATAAGTAATGATTAAGGCTGGTGCAAAACGCCAGACCGGCATTATCATACTATCTTATCCACAACTGCAAGATTGACTTTTTAAAAAACTCGGCATTCAGCCAAAAAGATATTTATACTATTGTATTTATTGCATATTTACTGCTTATTCTATTTAAGAATAGATCACAGCAGACCTTAGTATTTATGCGTAGAAAAGCAAATAACTCACAATTTATTCTGTTTTAACTACCCTACCTGTGGAAAACTTTCTAAAAAGCCGGATCACAACAGTATTGATCGCACTTTTCCTGTAGGATCGCATTGACTTTAGTAGCCGAACTACTTAAAATTCGCGCTCATTTTTGTCAGCTGCGTTTTGGTGTATTTGCTAAAACACAGGTACCCTTAGTAAATATTTCGACCGGACGGATGAAGTTATGAGTAAAAGAACCTTTCAACCAAGCGTGTTAAAACGCAAGCGCAACCACGGTTTCCGTGCCCGTATGGCCACTAAAAATGGTCGTCAGGTGTTAGCACGTCGTCGTGCTAAAGGCCGCAAACGTTTAACTGCCTAAGCTGGCGGTTAAACGCTGCGTGGTCAGCTACAAATTCGGCCGGGAGTTAAGACTACTGACTCCCAGTCAGTTTGATAATGTTTTCCAGAACCCGTTTCGGGTTGCTTCCCCCCTGTTTACCATCCTTGTTAAGCCAAATCAGTTAACCCAGCCAAGAATTGGCCTTACTATCGCCAAAAAACGTGTTAAATTAGCCGTACAGCGTAATCGTATCAAACGTTGTGTGCGAAATAGCTTTCGTTTACATCAGCACCAGCTTCCTGCTGTTGATCTGGTACTCATGGTAAAGGGTGATATCAGCAATACCCCGAATGATGAATTACTGAAACAACTGGAACGGCTATGGCAAAAGATCGCTCGCCAGTACACCGCTTTGTTATCTGGTTAATGCTGGGCGTAGTGCGTGGTTATCAATTACTGATTAGCCCGTTGCTGGGGCCTCGCTGTCGTTTTCACCCCACCTGTTCGCATTATGCGATAGAGGCGATTCAACGCTTTGGTGCTGTGAAAGGGGCTTGGTTAGCCGGTAGACGCATATTAAAATGCCATCCGCTTCACCCGGGCGGTGAAGATCCCGTTCCTGAAAAGCATAATGAGAAAAGCTAACACATGGATTCACAACGCAGTTTTCTAATAATTGCCCTGGCAATCGTCAGTTTTTTCCTCTGGCAGGAATGGCAAAAAGATTATGGCCCTAAGCCGGTAGTTGCACCTGTTACTCAACAACAAGTCAGCAACGATAACAGTTCCGCGTCCCTGATTATGGATAGCCCGGAAACACCGCAAGCCACCACGCCAACCGAAGCCGTTGCCCGGCGGATCAAAGTCAGCACTGATGTGCTGGAACTGGAAATTGACCCACGCGGTGGCGATATCGTCAGCCTGAAATTACCACAGTATGCGCTGACTAAAGACAGTCAGGACCCTTATGTGCTGATGCGGCAAATTGGTGCTTTTGAGTATGTCGCGCAATCCGGTTTAATCGCCCGCGATGGCCCTGACCGTAACGGCCGGCCACTATACCAGAGTGAAGCCAGTGAGTACCGTCTGAACGGCGATACCCTGACTGTACCACTACGTTTAGAGCACAACGGTCTGCAAATCGAAAAGCGTTTTATTTTTACCGCGGGTAAATATGATGTCCGGGTAGAATATCAAATACTGAATAACAGTGCCGAAGTTAAAACAGTTCAGGCCTATCAACACCTACTGCAAAATATCGATAATGGCGAAAGTAGCAGTATGTTTATGCCCATTTATCGCGGTGCCGCTTTTGGTAGTGCTGAAGAGCGCTATAAAAAGTACGACTTCAGCGATATGCAGAAAAACAACCTGACAGTTACCACAACCGGCGGTTGGGTCGCCATGCTGGAACACTACTTCGTATCGGCTTGGGTACCTGATCAGGCTAGCACACACCAGTTATATAGTCGCATCCACGGCGGTAATAAAGGTGTGATCGGTGCGCTGAGTAATCCACTGGATATCGATCCGGGTCAGACTGCAACAATTAATGCGGTGTTCTATGCCGGCCCGAAAGATCAGGATAACCTGGCACAATTGGCGAATGGTCTGGATTTGACTGTCGATTACGGTTTCCTGTGGTTTATTTCACAACCACTGTTCTGGTTACTGACCTTTATCCAGGGCTTTGTTGGCAACTGGGGTGTCGCCATTATTATCATCACCCTGATCGTAAAAGGCTTAATGTATCCACTGACCAAGATCCAATATGAATCTATGGCTAAGATGCGCAATCTGAAGCCAAAGATTGAAGAAATTCAGTCTCGCTACAAAGATGACCGCCAGAAAATGGGCCCGGCGATGATGGAGCTGTACCGCAAAGAAAAAGTTAACCCGATGGGTGGCTGTTTACCGATGCTGATCCAGATGCCGATTTTCCTGGCGTTATACTGGGTATTTGTCGAGAGTGTCGAGCTGCGACATGCCCCATTCATGTTATGGATCACGGATTTATCAGCCAAAGATCCACTGTATGTGTTGCCGGTTCTCTTTGGTATCAGTATGTTTATGATGCAAAAACTGACGCCAATGCAGGTAACAGACCCCCTGCAACAGAAGCTGATGATGTGGATGCCAGTGGTATTCTCAATCTTCTTCTTCTGGTTCCCGAGTGGTCTGGTACTGTACTGGTTAGTCAGTAACCTGATTTCGCTGGCTCAGATGCTGTATATCTACAAAGGTATGGAAAAGAAAGGCATACATACCCGTAAAGCCTAATCTGCTCCCACAGCAAACGTAACTCCAGAGCCTTTAGGGCGTGTTGACGTTTGCTGCTTGTTTTTGCAGCCGTTTGGCTGGTGTTTATACAAGGCAAAGCTTGTGATGTGTAGTTATTCTACATGAACAAGCGATAACGCAGTAGAAACGCCAGCCAAACGCTGCCCGAAAGGTTCGCACTGGCGACACTTTGCTCTTTGGCACTCGTCACTTATTTAGAATGACTAAACTGCGCTCCTCGTTTCGCGATCAAAGCGCCGCCAGTGCGAACAAAATCTAAGCAGAAAACGTCAACACGCCCTGCTATGTCTGACAGGCTTTTTTGTTTAACCGAGGTCAAGATGTTTAGTACCGATACCATTGCCGCAGTCGCCACCGCCCCCGGACGGGCCGGTGTTGGCATTATCCGGATCTCCGGCCCGGACTGTAAAACCGTGGCCGCTGCAATCCTAAAACGCCTGCCTAAACCGCGCTATGCCGAATATCTGCCGTTTTTCGCAACAGATCAGGTACTGGACCAGGGCATCGCCCTGTACTTCCCCGGCCCGAATTCCTTTACCGGTGAGGATGTGCTGGAGCTGCAGGGCCATGGTGGTCCGGTACTGCTGGATATGTTACTGCGCCAGGTGTTGCAGACGCCAAATGTGCGGATCGCCCGCCCGGGTGAATTTTCTGAGCGCGCCTTTTTAAATGACAAACTGGATTTGGCACAAGCCGAAGCCATAGCTGATCTGATTGATGCCAGCAGCGAGCAGGCTGCACGCAGCGCCATGCAATCGTTGCAGGGTGAGTTTTCCAAGCGCATTCATCAGCTGGTCGAAAAAGTGATTCACTTGCGGATGTATGTCGAAGCCGCCATTGACTTCCCGGATGAAGAAATCGATTTCTTGTCTGACGGCAAGGTTGCCGCCGATCTGGCCGAGATTATCGACGATTTGGCACAGGTCAGAAAGCAAGCCACCCAGGGCAGTATTCTGCGCGAAGGGATGAAGGTAGTGATCGCCGGGCGACCCAATGCCGGTAAATCCAGCTTACTAAATGCCCTCGCCGGCCGCGAAGCCGCTATAGTGACCGAGATTGCCGGTACCACCCGCGATGTACTGCGCGAACATATTCATATCGACGGTATGCCGCTGCATATTATCGATACCGCCGGCTTACGTGATACCGAGGATCAGGTAGAGCAAATCGGCATTGCCCGCGCCTGGCAGGAAATCGCCAAGGCGGATCGGGTGCTGTTTATGGTCGACAGCACCACCACTGCTGATACCGATCCCCATGCTATCTGGCCGGAGTTTATCGATCGCCTGCCGCCAGGCTTAGGCATTACCGTGATCCGCAACAAGGCCGATCTGACCGGCGAAAGTCTGCAACCGGACGAACTGGCCGCCGTGCCTGTCTATCCGCTATCCGCGAAAACCGGTGCCGGTATCGATGCGCTGCGTGAACACCTGAAACGTTGTATTGGCTTTGATGCCAGTACCGAAGGCAGCTTTCTGGCCCGCCGTCGCCATTTAGATGCGCTGGACCGCGCCGCTGAGCATCTGGCAATAGGCCAGGAGCAACTGCATAGCTTTATTGCCGGCGAAATTCTGGCCGAAGAGCTGCGACTAAGCCAACAGCACCTGAATGAAATTACCGGCGAATTTAGTTCAGATGATTTACTGGGGCGGATATTTTCCAGTTTCTGCATCGGGAAATAGCGCAGTAAAAGCATTAAGCCACTACTGCAGTTGCGCTAAGGTCTGATCGGTGCGTTTTAACCAGTAAAGTAAAAGTGCGGCCAGCGCAACAAAGCCGGCCGCCAGCAGCAAACCAGGTTGATAGGAACCCGTGGCTTTGGCCAGAACGCCGGTGATGGCCGGTGCAATCACCTGGGCTAAGCCATAAGCCAGCGTTAATTTTCCCATTAACCGCGCGGGCTTGGTCGGGTATAAACGCCCGGCCATAGTCAGTACTAAGCTGACGACCCCAATAAAGGTCGCACCAAACAGCGCAGCACTAAATAGTACGGGCCAAAGTCCGGGCACGGTCAGCGGTAAAGCGATAGCAAGGGTTTGTAATAGCAGCGCCAGAATAATTGCATTCAGAAAACCGAGACCTCTGGCCAGTAAATCCCACACTAATACCGCTGGCGCCGCCGCCAAGCCCAACAGCACAAAAGCCAGATTGCCGCTGCCTGTGAGTCCCGGCAGTCGTTCAACGATAGTAACAATAAAGGTTGCAGTGACGACATAGCCGTAGCCGGCACCAAAGTAACTGAATAACATTAGTCGGATAAAACGACTGCCCGGCTCAGGCTGCATAGCAGTCTGTTGCTGGCTGGTACTGGTTAAAACCGGCGGCGGTAACCAGCGCCAGGCCGGTATAGCCAGCGCAACACCGAGTAAGGCTAATAAATACCACTGCTGCCACCAGTCAAAATCCAGCCTGAGCATCAGCTCAACCGCCAGCGCAGCGAGGGCGATGCCCAGCCCCAGCCCGGCAAAATGAACCCCAAGCTCGGCTCTTAGCTTATGCTGCAATAACCAGTGCAGGATCAACCCGGAGGCAATCAGCATCGAGCCGGCACTGCTAAGCCCGGCCAGATAGCGCCAGAATGCCCAGAGCCAGATATTTTCGGTCAGCGCCATACCCATGGTGCTGATAATCGCTAACAGCAAACCAAAGCGATACAGGCGGTCTTTTAGTGTCAGTGAGTTCAGGCTGGCCGCCAGTAAGGCACCGCTCATATAACCAAGGTAATTTACCGCGGCCAGATAACCGCCACTGGCGTCATCCAGCATACTTTGTTGCTGCATCAGTGGCAGTAAGGGGGTATAAGCAAAGCGTGCCACTCCGAGACAGAGTAACTGACTGAAAAAGCCGGCCAGCAGAACTTTCAGGCGTAATGGAAGCAAAGTTTAATCGCTAAGATCCTGAGCAACAGGACCTTAGCTTAGGCGATCAGCCCCATAGTGGCTATGCGCCGATAGTCTTAGTCTAGTAATGAATTAACGGGCATAAGTTGCAGTAAGCGTCGCTTTAGCCAATGCCATCGCATTTAGCATAAAGCCGACGACCGCGGCACTGGCGCCATCCGGAGCGGGTAAAGTTTCTTCCGGTAAGGCCCAGACCGTAAACTGATAACGGTGCATACCATGACCTTCCGGTGGGCAGGCGCCACCAAAATCTTTACTACCATAATCATTGGTAAAGCTACGGCTACCCGGCGGTAAGCTGCCTTTACCGGCCCCACGCGGCAAACCGGTAGCGGCCGCTGGAATATCGCTAACTAGCCAATGCCAAAAACCCGAACAGGTCGGCGCATCCGGATCAAACACCGTTACCGCAAAACTCCTGGTACCTGCAGGTGCATTCTGCCAGTTCAATGCCGGCGAAATATTAGCGCCGTTACAACCAAAACCATCAAATTCCTGATCTTTTGCCATAAAATGGCCTTCTTGCAGATCCGGACTACTCAGACTAAAACGGGTGTTACTCATTATTCTCTCCCAGGTTTAGAGGCTGGCCTTACCTTACGCCGCGACAAGACGCAGATCAAGTGATAGAGCCAACACCGGTAGTAAGTGGCCGCTTACTTTCAACTATAACGCTGTAGCCATTGATAGAATTGCGCCTTAGGTAAAGATCCGGCTTGCTGTGCCAGCACCTTACCCTGGTGGATCAGCATAATGGTCGGGATCGAACGAATAGCAAAGCGCGCCGCCAGACTTTGCTGTTGCTCAGTATCGACCTTAGCGAAACGAAAGCGGGGCTCCAACTCTGCGGCGGCGGCAGCAAATACCGGCGCAAAACTGCGGCACGGGCCACACCAGCTGGCCCAGAAATCCAGCACCAACGGCAGCTCAGACTTTTCTGCATGGGCAGCAAAATTCGCTGCCGTCAATTCCAGCGGCTGGCCGCTGAACAAGGCGTGTTTACATTTACCACAACGGCCATCCTGCAGCGGGCGATCGGCAGGTAAGCGGTTTAACGCATGGCAGTGGGGGCAGGCAATAATCATCGGCAGTCTCCGCAACAGGTGATAGTGCAGATATAAGGTGATCGGACACAAATTTAAAGACGCGATAACCTGCAACACGCAGAAAAAAGCCCCGGCACGCGGGGCTTAAGCAATTAAGTTATTGCAAAGGGATTATTCACGCGGTTTGCGTGGAGCCCGTGGCGCGGCACCCGGACGCGGGCCTGGGCCGGAACGCCGTTCACCAGCCGGTGCAGCACCGGTATCGACGGTAATATTCAGTTTTTGCTTACGCACATACACCTTTTTCAGATGCTGGAAAATCTCATTCGGGATATTCGCCGGCAGCTCAACAGTACTGAAATGGTCAAACAATTTGATATTACCGATAAACTGGCTATCAATATTGGCTTCGTTGGCGATAGCACCCACGATATCGCCGGCGCGCACACCGTGCTCTTTACCTACTTCAATGCGGTAAGTATTGTAATCACCTTGCAGCTCGCGACGCTGACGCGGACCGCGCTCTGGCCGATCACCGGCCGGACGGTCGCCAAAGCTACGCTCCGGACGATCACGGCGCTCACCGCCACGATCATTGCGTTCAGCACGGGCATGTGGCTGACGTAATTCCGGGAACTGTTTAGCCACATTTAACGGCTGATCTTTCTGTGCCAGATATAACAGTGCGGCAGCCATATCAGCATCAGTGGTTTCCAGCTTGTCGCGCCAGTCGTTAATTAAATCGACAAAGAAACTCAGATTCTGGGTTTCAATGGTTTGCGCCAGTTGGGCACGGAAGCTCTCAATCCGTTTTTGCTCAATCACCTGACCGGTTGGCAGGCTCATTTGCTCGATTGGTTGTTTGGTCGCATATTCAATAGTACGCAGTAACCGGCGCTCACGCGGCGATACAAACAAAATCGCCTTACCTTCACGGCCGGCACGACCAGTACGGCCGATACGGTGTACATAGGCTTCGCTGTCATAAGGAATATCGTAGTTCACTACCAAGCTGATGCGTTCCACATCCAGGCCACGGGCAGCAACGTCAGTGGCGACAATAATATCCAGCTGGCCGGCTTTCATACGACGGATGGTTTGCTCACGGTGAGCCTGATTCATATCACCATTTAAACAGGCTACCGCATAACCGCGGGCACCCAGTTTCTCAGCAATTTCTTCGGTAGCACTTTTGGTACGCACAAAGACGATACTGGCATCATACTCTTCGCCTTCCAGTACCCGGGTTAACGCATCCAGTTTTTGGTTGGCATCCAGCATCACAAAGCGTTGTTCAATGCGCTCCACTGTGCTGGTTTTCGAGGCGATCTTAATTTCTTCGGCATTGGTTAGATGCTTCTGAGCAATAGCACGGATCGGGGCTGGCATTGTCGCAGAGAACATCGCCACCTGACGACCGGCAGGCGTCGCATCCATAATGGTTTGCACATCATCGATAAAGCCCATCCGCAACATCTCATCGGCTTCATCCAGCACGATGGCACGGAGCTTATCCAGCTTCAGGGTGCCGCGATCCAGGTGATCCAGGATCCGGCCCGGTGTACCGACAATAACTTGTGAACCGCGTTTCAGCGATTTTAACTGATTGGTATAGCTCTGGCCACCGTATAACGGCAACACATGAAAAGCAGGCATATAACGGGCATAAGCCTGAAAGGCTTCGGCGACCTGGATCGCCAGCTCGCGGGTTGGCGCCAGTACCAGAATTTGTGGATCATTCTGCGCCGGATCTAACCGGGCTAATAATGGCAGGGCAAAGGCGGCGGTTTTACCGGTACCGGTTTGCGCCTGGCCAAGGACATCCTCGCCAGCTAATAATTTGGGGATGGCAGCCGCCTGAATTGGCGATGCGGTTTCATATCCAAGTTCGGTGACAGCACGTACCAGGGGCTCCGGCAGCATTAGCTGGGAAAATGACATAGAGTCAGACATACTTTGTTTTAACCTCAATAACACGCAGGCTCAGTGGTCGTGCAATTGTCGTTTCTACTATGCCTGCAATGCAGTAAAAACGCGAAATCGAATAAACAGCGCTAGCGTTATTCAATTTTATTCCAGTAGTATAGCCAATCATTTCACTGGCAAGAGGCACAAATGATCGAAATCCTCGTCGGCAGCCAAATGGGCGCAGCGGAATATGTGGCAGAACAAGTTGCTGAAACACTGGTACAAGCGGGCTATGACGTTACAACGCATCTGAAACCCGAACTCAATCAGCTAAACCAGCATGCTATCTGGTTAGTGATTACATCCACCTATGGCGCAGGAGATCTGCCTGATAATATTCAACCCTTTGCGGATCAATTAGCACAAGATCAGTGCGATCTTACCACACTTTCTTATGCAGTGATCACTTTAGGTGATTCCAGTTACGATACTTTTTGTCTGGCAGGGGCGAAAATCGCCGCTTTACTGGCTGCAAAAGGCGCTCGCTGCTTATTACCCGGGCTAAATATCGATGCTCAGGATCCAGAATTACCAGAAGATCAGGCGCTCGCCTGGTTACCACAACTTATCAACAGTTTATCCAGCATCCGCCAGGATTAAGCCTGATCAAGTGCCAAGCAATGGATCCGGCAAAGGCAGTCAAATACTGGCGTTGCCGATCTTATGATCCTCTTATCCTCACTTTACCCACAGTTAATGATCTTAACTTAACGCAATGTTGATAACTTAGCATTTTACCAAGGTATAAGCTGTATTTATCCAATTTATAAGTTTATTAAACCCATCAACTGTGGATAAAACAGGATCTTACCCACCTGTTAGATCAGGTTAGATCCAAGCTTGATCACAGGATCTGATCCTATTTAAGCTTATGATCCTTTGAAAGAAAATAGCCTTATCCACCAGAAAACCCTTGCTTAATAAGAGTAATAACAGAAAAGATCTAAAAAGATCCTATATATATTAAGGCGGATCCAGATCTGGTTTTAGCCATTTCCCTCTCCACCGGATCAAGCTACAATATCTGCCCTGTTTTTTATTGGTAACAGATCGAGGCAACAATGCTGTATCAGGAAACTTTTGATGTGATCGTCGTCGGTGGTGGCCATGCCGGTACTGAGGCCGCATTAGCTGCAGCACGCACCGGTTTGTCTACTTTATTGCTGACCCATAATATTGAAACGCTGGGTCAAATGTCGTGTAACCCGGCCATTGGTGGTATTGGTAAAGGCCATCTGGTAAAAGAGATTGATGCCTTAGGTGGCGCTATGGCGATTGCTGCTGATAAAGGCGGGATCCAATTCCGTACCCTGAACAGTTCAAAAGGCCCGGCAGTAAGAGCTACCCGCGCCCAGGCCGATCGCCAGTTATACCGCGCCGCAATTCGTCAAATACTGGAAAATCAACCAAACCTGAAGATCTTTCAACAGGCCTGTGACGATCTGATTGTTGAACAGGATCAGGTAACAGGCGTCGTTACCCAGATGGGATTACGCTTTAAAGCCAAAGCTGTGGTATTAACAGTAGGAACCTTCCTTGGTGGCCAGATCCATATAGGTTTAGAGCAATTCGCCGGTGGCCGTGCCGGCGATCCACCCTCTATCGCTTTGGCCAGACGTTTACGGGAACTGCCATTTCGGGTTGATCGGTTAAAAACCGGCACGCCACCACGCATTGATGCCCGCTCCGTCGATTTTTCGGTGATGCAAGCTCAGCCTGGTGATACCCCTACTCCGGTATTCTCATTTTTAGGCAAGCAAAGCGATCATCCGACACAGATCCCGTGTTTTATCACCTACACCAACGAACAAACACACCAGGTGATCCGGGACAATCTGGATCGTTCACCGATGTATACCGGTGTCATTGAAGGCATAGGGCCACGTTATTGCCCATCTATTGAAGACAAGGTCATGCGTTTTGCTGATAAAGATAAACATCAGATCTTTATCGAGCCAGAAGGCCTGACCACGCACGAGCTTTATCCCAACGGTATTTCCACCAGCTTGCCTTTTGATGTGCAGCTGTCGATCGTGCGTTCAATCAAAGGTATGGAAAACGCCTATATCACCCGGCCAGGCTATGCCATTGAGTATGATTTCTTTGATCCACGCGATCTGAAAGCGACGCTGGAAACTAAATTTATTAAAGGCTTGTTCTTTGCCGGTCAGATCAACGGTACAACCGGTTATGAAGAAGCAGGTGCTCAGGGCTTATTAGCCGGACTTAACGCTGCGCTTTACGCTAAAGAGCAGGATGGCTGGTCGCCAAGCCGCGATCAAGCCTATCTTGGTGTACTGGTTGATGATCTGACCACACTAGGCACTAAAGAACCTTACCGCATGTTTACCAGCCGTGCTGAGTACCGGTTGATGTTACGTGAAGATAATGCTGATGCCCGCTTAACTGCCAAGGGCCGCGAACTGGGCTTGGTTGATGATATCCGCTGGGCAGCCTTTAACCAGAAAATGGAACAAATAGAACTGGAACGGCAACGTTTACGCCAGAGCTGGGTCCATCCACAACATTCGGCACTGGCAGCAGTTAATACGCTGCTTAAAACCCCATTGACCCGCGAAGCCAGTTTGGAAGAGCTGATCCGTCGCCCGGAAGTCACTTATCAGCAGCTGCTGGCCATTGATAGCTTAGGCCCGGTACTAGCGGATCCGGTAGCGGCAGAGCAGGTTGAGATCCAGATCAAATACGAAGGTTATATCAACCGGCAACAGGATGAGATCGCCAAACAACAGCGTAACGAAGAAACCCGCTTACCGGCTAAGTTTGATTATAGTCAGGTTAAAGGCCTGTCAAATGAAGTGGTTACCAAGTTAAATCAAACTCAGCCGGAAACAGTAGGCCAAGCATCACGGATCTCGGGTATTACCCCGGCAGCGATTTCATTATTACTGGTTTATCTGAAGAAGCAGGGTTTACTGCGTAAAACCGCTTAAGCGGAATTAAGGATCTATGGCTGAGTTGTTAACTACCCTGCGTAAGCTGGTCGCGCAAACAGATTTACAGTTATCAGAATCGCAACTGGCGCAATGTGTACAGTACGTTGCGTTATTGGATAAATGGAATAGTGCTTATAATCTGACTTCAATTCGCGATCCACAAGAAATGCTGATTAAGCATGTGTTAGATAGCCTGGTGGTCGCACCTTACCTTACCGGACAGCGTTTTATTGATGTCGGCACCGGGCCGGGTTTACCCGGCGTTTTATTAGCCATTTATTATCCGGATAAAGATTTTACCCTGCTTGATAGTCTGGGCAAACGGATCCGCTTTTTAAATCAGGTAAAAATGCAGCTCAAGCTGCAAAACATTACGCCATTGCAAAGCCGGGTTGAAGAACATCAGCCAGCACAGGGCTATGATGGTGTGATTAGCAGAGCCTTTGCCTCACTGAATGATATGCTGAGTTGGTGCCAACACTTACCTGCTGCTGATGGCCGCTTTTTCGCCATGAAAGGCGCTGCCGTGCAAGAAGAAATTGCAGCTTTGCCGGATTTTGTTAAAGTAGACGCCATCCATCATTTGCAGGTACCACAGCTGGATGCGCAACGTCATCTGGTGGTGCTGAGTAAATCCGAATAGGTAACGTCTGATCAACACGAGGGACACCGTGGGCAAAATCATCGCAATAGCAAACCAGAAAGGTGGAGTAGGTAAAACTACGACGGCGGTGAATCTGGCTGCCTCCATGGCTGCAACCAAACGCAAAGTGCTGTTAATCGATCTGGATCCACAGGGCAACGCGACTATGGGCAGTGGCGTCGACAAATATGAACTTGCTGCCACCGCTTATGAATTATTAGTCGATGAAAAACCGCTGGCTGAAGTGGTCGTCAAAGACACCTCTGGTGGTTACCACCTGGTGGGCGCGAACTCTGATGTGACCGCGGCTGAAGTCCGTTTAATGGACGTATTTGCCCGCGAGCTGCGTTTGCGCAATGCTCTGAAAGCTTACAAGAACAGTTACGACTTTATTTTTATCGATTGCCCGCCGTCGCTCAACATGCTTACGGTCAATGCCATGTCGGCGGCAGACAGTGTGCTGGTACCGATGCAATGCGAATATTTTGCCCTGGAAGGCTTAACCGCCTTGGTTGATACCATTAATAAACTGGCTTCAGTTGTTAATCCCGAGCTAAAAATCGAGGGTATTCTGCGTACTATGTACGATCCACGCAACCGGCTGGCGAATGACGTCTCCGAGCAGTTAAAGCAGCATTTTGGTGATAAAGTCTACCGCGCGGTGATCCCACGCAATGTTCGTTTAGCTGAGGCGCCAAGTTTCGGTGCCCCGGTGATGTATTACGATAAAAGCTCCACTGGAGCCAAAGCTTATCTGGCGTTAGCCGGTGAAATCTTGCGCCGCTCTGAAAAGAAAAAGCCGGTTACCGGTGCCGTCGCCCAGTAATCGCATATAAGGATTATAGAATCGCATGTCTTTGAAAAAACGTGGTTTAGGTCGTGGACTCGATGCGTTATTAACGGCAGGTAAACCTGCCCCGGTCGCTACAGCCAAAGAGCGTTCTGAATTACAGCAGATCCCGGTTGAATTTTTACAACCCGGCAAATATCAGCCACGTAAAGATATGTCGCAGGATGCACTGGAAGATCTGGCCAGTTCGATCAAAGCCCAGGGTGTGATTCAACCGATCGTGGTGCGGCCCCTGGCTGAAAATCGCTATGAAATTATTGCCGGTGAACGCCGCTGGCGCGCTTCGCAGCTGGCGCAACTGGCCGAGGTGCCTTGTTTGATCAAGGATGTGCCGGATGAAGCCGCAGTCGCCATAGCGCTGATTGAAAATATCCAGCGTGAAGATCTGAACGCCATGGAAGAAGCCGTGGCGCTGCAGCGCTTACTGACCGAATTTGAATTAACCCACCAACAAGTCGCTGATGCGGTCGGTAAATCCCGCGCCGCAGTGAGTAATCTGTTACGGCTAAATCAGTTAAACGACGATGTGAAACTACTGCTGGAGCATGGCGATATCGAGATGGGGCATGCCCGTGCGCTGTTAGCACTGGACGGTGATGCCCAGTCTGACGCTGCCAGATTGGTGGCAGCAAAGCAGCTGACAGTGCGCGATACCGAAAATCTGGTGCGCCGCATTCTGGAGCCGGCACCGGCGAAAACGCCGCGTGAAAAGGATCCGGATGTTGCCGCGCTGGAGCTGAAACTGAGTGAACATTTTGCGGCACCGGTACAAATTGATTACAACAAGAAAGGTAAAGGCAGTTTACTGATCAGCTATAACAGTCTGGATGAACTGGACGGCATTTTGCAGAAACTGAAAGCCCAGCAAAACGACTAGTGGCGTTCTGTTTACAAATCAGCGACAGGACTATAGTTGTAGCCGCTTTTTGTTGCAAAACAAGGCCAGTTCAGTATACTTGCCGCAGTTTTTTGCCTCGGATCCCAGGCAGCAAATGAAACCGGAGATGTAATGCAACCGAATCCGCGACAGGTTCGAATTTCAGCCTATAAATTAGTCGCTTTTCAGGTTGTGGTGGCGGTAATAACGGCCCTGGTGTTTGCTGTGATCTCAGGCGAGCTGGCAGCCAAGTCAGCCCTGAAAGGCGGCCTGATTGCCGCAGTACCGAATTTCGTCTTTGCCTTGATTGCTTTCTGGACCTTGGGTCAGGGCACGGCAGAGCAAGCGAAGGCCGCCATGATGCGCGGTCATGCGCTGAAAATTATTTTGACCATAGTGCTTTTTGTCGTCGTAATGCAACAGGATATCGCCGCTGGCCCGCTGATGGTCGGCTTTGTTCTGACGTTATTGGCACAATGGACAACAGCAATTTTCTTTAAACATTGATAATTGGGATGAAACATGGCTGCAGGTGAAACTAGCATTTCAAGTCATATTCAGCACCACCTAACAAATGCCAAAATGTGTACTGTCGATGGCAGTGTCGCATTTAACAAAGCATGTAGTGAGGCTGGGTTCTGGGTATTACACATCGACTCCTTAGCATGGTCTATTGGCTTAGGTGTGTTATTTCTTTGGTTGTTCCGCACTGCCGCGGTAAAAGCCACTAAAAATGAGCTGGCTGTGCCGGGCAAGTTCCAGTGTTTCGTAGAAATGCTGGTCGAATTCGTTGAAAGCAACGTCAAAAGCACCTTCCATGGCCGTAGCAAGCTGATTGCACCACTGGCACTGACCATTTTCGTTTGGGTATTCCTGATGAACCTGATGGATCTGGTACCGGTAGATGTGCTGCCTGCGCTTGCCGGTTGGATTGGCGCAACCTTCTTTGGTATGGACTCGCATGATGTTTACATGAAGATCGTACCGACCACTGATATCAATACCACTGCCGCACTGGCGCTGGGTGTCTTTGTATTGATGATCGGGTATTCAATTAAAATCAAAGGCGTTATCGGCTTTATTAAAGAGCTGACGCTGCACCCGTTCCACACCAAAAATGTGTTTGTACAAGCCCTGCTTGTGCCGTTCAACCTGTTATTGGAAGTGCTGGCGCTGATTACTAAGCCGTTTTCGCTGGCACTGCGTTTGTACGGAAACCTCTATGCCGGTGAGATGATCTTTATCCTGATCGGTATTATTGGCTTGTTACAGTTGCCTCTGCACTTTATCTGGGCGGTATTCCATATTCTGGTTATCGTGCTGCAGGCCTTCGTGTTTATGATGCTGACCATTGTTTACCTGAGCATGGCCAGTGCAGACAATCATTAATTTTTACCTTTATCTTTAACTTAACTTTAACTATCGGAGTAAAAAAATGGAAAATATCTTAACTATGCCAGAAGCAGTGGTAGAAGCGGTAAAACTGATCGCCGTAGCCCTGTTAATCGGTTTTGGTGCTATCGGTACTGCACTGGGCTTCGCCAACATGGGCGGTAAGTTCCTGGAATCATGTGCCCGTCAACCAGAGCTGGCACCTTCTCTGCAAGTTAAAATGTTCATCCTGGCAGGTCTGATCGATGCTATCTCGATGATCGCTGTTGGTATCGCAATGTACATCCTGTTCGTTGGTTAATTATCTGACGTTTTCTTAAACCAAGAACTAATTAACTAAGGAGGAGCGGACGTGAATCTGACTCTGACTATTATCGGACAGATGATTGCTTTTGCAGTTTTCGTCTTGTTCTGTATGAAGTTTGTCTGGCCACCTTTGATGAATGCCATCGAAGCGCGCCAGAAGAAAATTGCCGACGGTCTGGCTGCCACTGACAGAGCTGAAAAAGATCTGGCACTGGCGCAAGACAAAGCTAAAGATCAGCTGAAAGATGCTAAAGCGCAAGCTGCCGCCATCATTGAGCAAGCGAAAAAGCGTGAAGCTAAGATGATCGACGAAGCAGTTGCTAAGGCAAATGCTGAGCGTGATCACATCCTGGCTCAGGCAAAGGCTGAAGTTGAAGCTGAACGCAATCGTTTACGTGAAGATTTACGCAAACAAGTTGCTGCATTAGCGGTAGCCGGTGCAGAAAAGATCCTGCAACGTTCTATTGATGAAACTGCTCACGCAGACATTCTGGAAAAACTGGTACAAGAACTGTAAAGAGGATGAGCTATGTCTGATTTGACGAATATTGCTCGTCCGTATGCAAAGGCGGCCTTTGATTTTGCGGTTGAGCAAAATGCCTTGGACGCCTGGCTGCAAATGCTGGGTTTTGCTGCGGAAGTAGCAAAGCATGAGCAGGTTGCAGCCTTGCTTCGTACTACGGGCATTGCTGAACAGCAAGCCCACCTGTTTATCCAGGTATGTGGTGAGCAACTCAATGAGCAGGGCCAGAACTTGATTAAAGTGATGGCTGAAAATCACCGCTTGTTGGCGTTGCCGGAGGTATTAGCCGCTTTTGTTGAACACAAAGCCGCGTATGAAAAAGAAGTTACTGTTGATGTAACTTCTGCTACAGCGCTGAACGCCGCTCAACAGGACAAGCTGATTGCTGCATTGTCGCAACGTTTGCAACGCAAAGTTAAATTGAACTGTAGCGTCAACCCGGAAGTCGTCGGCGGTATGCTGATTAAAGCCGGTGACATGGTTATAGATGGCTCGGTCCGCGGTAAATTGGATCGCCTGGCAACTGCGCTGCAGTCTTAATGGGGAACAGAGAATGCAACTGAATTCCACAGAAATATCTGAACTGATCAAAAGTCGTATTGCTCAGTTCAACGTGGTCAGTGAAGCTCGCAACGAAGGTACCATCGTTCAGGTAACTGACGGTATCATTCGCATCAATGGCCTGGCAGACTGTATGCAAGGCGAGATGATTGAGCTTCCTGGCAGCCGTTATGCTATCGCACTGAACTTAGAACGTAACTCAGTGGGCGCGGTAGTAATGGGTCCGTATGCGGATCTGACGGAAGGCACTAAAGTTAAAAGCACTGGCCGGATCCTGGAAGTTCCAGTAGGTCCTGGTCTGTTAGGCCGCGTAGTAAATACGCTGGGTGCTCCTATTGATGGTAAAGGCCCAATCGATGCTGCTGGCTATGAGCCGGTAGAAAAGATTGCACCGGGCGTAATCGACCGTCAATCGGTAGACCAACCAATGCAAACGGGTTACAAATCGGTTGATGCGATGATTCCAATCGGCCGTGGTCAACGTGAATTGTTGATCGGTGACCGTCAGACCGGTAAAACGGCACTGGCGATCGATGCCATCATCAACCAGAAAGGTACTGGCGTTAAGTGTGTTTATGTCGCTGTAGGTCAAAAGGCTTCTACCATCGCTAACGTAGTACGTAAGCTGGAAGAGCACGGCGCCCTGGCCCACACTATCGTTGTGGTTGCATCAGCGTCTGAAGCGGCTGCACTGCAGTTCCTGGCACCCTACTCTGGCTGTACCATGGGTGAATACTTCCGTGACAACGGTCAAGACGCTCTGATCGTATACGATGACCTGTCGAAGCAAGCTGTAGCTTACCGTCAGATCTCGTTACTGTTACGTCGTCCACCAGGCCGTGAAGCTTACCCAGGTGACGTATTCTATCTTCACTCTCGTCTGCTGGAGCGCGCATCACGCGTTAATGCTGACTACGTAGAGCGCTACACCAAAGGTGCGGTAACAGGTAAAACCGGTTCATTAACTGCGCTGCCAATTATCGAAACCCAAGCCGGTGACGTTTCTGCGTTCGTACCTACTAACGTAATTTCGATTACTGACGGTCAGATCTTCTTAGAAACTGACTTGTTCAACGCCGGTATCCGTCCAGCGGTTAACGCCGGTATTTCGGTATCACGGGTAGGTGGTGCAGCCCAAACTAAGATCATCAAAAAGCTGGGTGGCGGTATCCGTCTGGCCCTGGCCCAGTACTCAGAACTGGCTGCGTTCGCGCAGTTCGCCTCTGACCTGGATGATGCAACCCGTGCCCAGTTAGAGCACGGTCAGAAGGTTACTGAGCTGATGAAACAGCTGCAGTACAGCCCGATGTCAGTTGCTGAGATGGGCGTGTCTATTTTCGCTATCGAAAAAGGTTTTATGAAAGACGTCGACGTGGCTAAAGTCCTGGACTTTGAAGCCGGTTTGATTGCCTTTATGAAAGCCGAACACGCTGAGCTGATGGCTGAGATCGACAAAACCGGTAACTACAACGACCAAATCGAGTCTACGTTTAAAGCCGCTATTGAGAAATTCAAGGCAACGCAGACCTGGTAAGCAATGTGGGTGGCCTGTGCCACCCCATTCGTTGAATAAATCGGAGATACAGTCATGGCCGGTGGTAAAGAGATAAAAAGTAAGATCGGGAGTATTAACAATACTCGCAAGATCACCAGTGCTATGGAAAAAGTTGCGGTCAGTAAAATGCGCAAAGCGCAGGACCGCGTGGCTGCAACTCGCCCATACGCTGAAGGTATGCGCAAAGTGATCGGTAACGTGGCACAAGGCTCGCTGGAATATCGCCATCCGTATTTAGCGGAGCGCGAAGTTAAGCGGGTTGGTTACATCGTTATTTCAACCGACCGTGGTCTTTGCGGTGGCCTGAACACCAACGAGTTTAAGAAAGTTGCTATTGAGCTGAAAAGCTGGAAAGAAAAAGGCGTGGATACCGAGTTTGCCATCATTGGTAACAAGGCTGCGGCGTTCTTTAAGCGGTTTGGTGGTAAGGTAGTAGCTGCCCAGGCCGGTTCAGGTGATGTACCACGGCTGGCGGACGTGATTGGTTCGGTACAGGTCATGCTGAAAGCATTTGACGAAGGCCGGATTGACCGCTTATTCCTGGTGTACAACAAGTTTGTTAACACCATGAAGCAAGAGCCAGTGATCGATCAACTGTTACCTCTGCCAAAAACAGACCTCGCGAAGCGTGAGCACAGCTGGGATTATATTTACGAGCCGGATCCAAAACCTATCCTGGATATGTTGCTGTCTCGTTATATTGAATCGCAAGTGTACCAAGGCGTTGTAGAAAATTCTGCCAGTGAACAGGCAGCACGGATGGTGGCGATGAAGGCCGCAACCGATAACGCCGGAAACCTGATGGATGACCTGAAGTTGGTTTACAACAAGGCACGTCAGGCTGCGATTACCCAAGAGCTCAGTGAAATCGTCGCGGGCGCGGCTGCTGTAGGCTAAGGTAAAGAGTTTTGCAAAATTGAGGAAACATCATGAGTCAAGGTAAGGTCGTCCAAATCATTGGCGCCGTTGTGGATATCGATTTTCCACAAGACGCGGTACCTGGTATCTATGACGCGTTAAACGTTACCGACGGTGACCTGCAAGGTCTGGTGCTGGAAGTTCAGCAGCAGCTGGGTGGCGGTACGGTGCGTGCAATCGCGCTGGGTTCTACTGACGGTTTACGTCGTGGCACTTCAGTTACCAATACTGGTAAAGCAATTCAGGTTCCGGTGGGTAAAGCCACGCTGGGCCGTATTATGAACGTTCTGGGTGAGCCAATCGACGAAGCTGGCCCAATCGGTGAAGAAGAGCGTTGGTCAATCCACCGCGCTGCACCAAGCTACGAAGATCAGGCAGCTTCAAACGCCCTGCTGGAAACGGGTATCAAGGTTATCGACCTGGTATGTCCGTTCGCCAAGGGTGGTAAAGTGGGTCTGTTCGGTGGTGCCGGTGTAGGTAAAACTGTAAACATGATGGAACTGATCCGGAACATCGCGATCGAGCACAGCGGCTACTCAGTATTCGCCGGTGTAGGTGAGCGTACCCGTGAAGGTAACGACTTCTATCACGAGATGAAAGACTCTAACGTACTGGATAAAGTATCGTTAGTGTATGGTCAGATGAACGAGCCACCAGGAAACCGTCTGCGCGTAGCCTTAACCGGCTTAACCATGGCAGAAAAGTTCCGGGATGAAGGCCGTGATGTTCTGTTCTTCGTTGACAACATCTACCGTTATACTCTGGCCGGTACTGAAGTATCTGCACTGTTAGGCCGTATGCCTTCAGCAGTAGGTTATCAGCCAACGCTGGCGGAAGAGATGGGTGTACTGCAAGAGCGTATCACCTCAACTAAGACCGGTTCTATCACGTCAATCCAGGCCGTTTACGTACCTGCGGATGACTTAACTGACCCGTCACCGGCAACGACGTTCTCGCACTTAGATGCGACCGTTGTATTAAGCCGTAACATTGCGTCACTGGGTATTTACCCGGCGATCGACCCACTGGACTCTACCTCTCGTCAGTTAGACCCACTGGTTATCGGTAAAGAGCACTATGAAGTGGCGCGTGGCGTACAAACAGTACTGCAGCGTTACAAAGAGCTGAAAGATATTATCGCCATTCTGGGTATGGATGAACTGTCTGATGAAGACCGTACTACTGTATACCGGGCGCGTAAAATTCAGCGCTTCCTGTCACAGCCATTCTTCGTTGCTGAAGTATTCACTGGCTCACCAGGTAAGTACGTGCCGCTGAAAGAAACTATCCGTGGCTTTAAAGGCATCCTGGCCGGTGAATATGACCATATGCCAGAGCAGGCTTTCTACATGGTTGGTTCAATCGACGAAGCGATCGAAAAAGCGAAGAAACTGTAAGTTCAGGCTTTAGGAGAGCGAGATGGCGATGACAGTGCAACTGGATGTAGTAAGTGCCGAAGAAAAAATCTTCTCCGGCCTTGTCGAATCCGTGCAGGTCACAGGCAGTGAGGGCGAGCTGGGTATTTTACCTTTCCACGCCCCGTTACTGACCACCCTGAAACCTGGCATGGTCCGTATCGTGAAACAGTTTGGCGAAGAGCACCTGATTTATGTTGCCGGTGGTGTACTTGAAGTACAACCCGACACCATTACGGTGCTGGCTGATGTTGCGGTACGTGGCGAAGACTTAGATGAGCAGGCTGCTTTAGACGCACAAAAACGTGCTGAAGAAGCCATGCAGCATGCCAGCGCTGACTTTAATTACGCCGAAGCGGCGGCGCAACTGGCGGAAGCCATTGCCCAGCTGCGCGTTATTCAGAAAATGCGCAAAAAATAAGTTTCCGTACGCTAAAAAAGCCACCTCAGGGTGGCTTTTTTTATGCTCAAAACGCTATTTTCCTGCTGTTCACAACTTGTCGCAGTTAGTAAACCTCTTTATAGTAAAACTGCTACCGATAAGCAGTAAATAACAACACAGGATAAATAGGATAACTAACAATGCGCGCTTTACTCGCAGTATTACTTTTATGTTGGCAGTTTGCGGCTACGGCTCAGTCGCTTTCATTGGCTGACTATGCCAGACAGCCACAGTTTCTGGAAATAAAAATCTCGCCTACAGGTAAATATCTTGCTGCTACCAGCCGCAGCGAAGAAGGTAATGTTTATCTACAAGTTATTGATATTAAAACCAATCAGGTCATCAGTGTACGTCACTTCAGTGGTAGAGACTCGATAGGCACCATTAACTGGGCGAATGCCGAGCGCTTATTATTAACGATAGTGCGGGATATTGGCGCTTTAGAGTCGCCCGTTGCCACCGGAGAGTTATTCGCCGTCAATGCCGACGGCAGTAACGCTAAAATGCTGACCGGTTATCGCGCTGATCACGAAAAAGATGCTGCGACTATTATTAATTATCTGCCTGAGGACGAGAACTTTGTATTAATTGTCACTGCAACACCAAATCGTCGCGGTTCATTTAGTCTGGTAAAACGCTTAAATATTGAAAATGGCCGTACCCGCCAGGTCGCCAGAGCGCCGATGCGCTCATCGGGTATGATAACTGATGCTAATGGTGTCGCCCGTATTGCTGTTGGTGTTGACCAGAACAACGACAATGAAATGGTGATGATGTACCGTAAAGATGAGCGTAGTGATTGGCAAACGTTACGTCGTTATGGGCAACGCGATGGCAGTTTCCAACCCATAGGCTTTATGGCGGATAATGTGCGCATCCTGGGTACCAGCGACACGCAGACGGATACTAAGGCGATCAGTATTTTTAATCCTGAAACAGGTCAGGAAGAAGTACTGGCGCATCATCCAAAAGTCGATGTTGCCCCCATTTTTAGTCTGCGTAATGGTCTGATTAATGAGGTGATAGGCGCAGCATACGACTATGATATTTATGACGAAGTGTTTTTTGCTGATGTCAAAGATCAGGAGTTTAGTGCAAATTTACAAGCCTTAAGGGCGGCATTTCCTGGTCGTCGAATCAGCATTACGTCAGGTACCCAGGATAACAGTTTGGCCATACTCTCCGTAAGATCTGCCAACCATCCAGTCGAGTTTTATATATATGATATTAAAAACAAGCAACTGAGTTATTTGCTTAACGCCAGCCCCTGGTTAAAGGCCGAACAATTAGCGCAAACCCAGGCGATTTTCTATAAGAGCCGTGACGGCCTGGATATTCATGCCATTCTTACTTTACCTAACAATAAAGAGGCAAAAAATCTACCACTGATTATGCTACCGCACGGCGGTCCGCATGGTCCGCGTGACTATCTGGATTACGATAGTGATGCCAAGGTGCTGGCACAACACGGTTATGCTGTTTTACAGCCTAACTTCCGCGGTTCGGGTGGTTTTGGCCGCAGTTTCTTACAGGCAGGCTATCAAAACTGGGGTACCACCATGATCGATGATATGACCGATGGTGTGTTACATCTGGTTAAAGAGGGTATCGTAGACCAAAACCGCGTATGCGCTTACGGTGGCTCCTACGGTGGTTATGCCGCCTTAATGAGCGCCGTGCGGGAACCGGATTTGTATAAATGTACCGTCGGTTTTGTTGGGGTCTTTGATCTGAATCTGATGTATACCGATGGCGATATTCCACAACGCAAAAGCGGTATTAACTATCTGGAAATGGCAATTGGCCGTGATCAACAGCGGTTAGATGCACAGTCACCGATTAAGCACTTAGACAAACTTAAGGCTCCGGTATTTATTATCCATGGTAAGGAAGATCAACGGGTGCCGATTATTCATGCCGACCGTTTACGGGCTGAGTTAGAAAAGCGCAATCATCCGTTCGAGTGGCTGGTAAAAGAAAAAGAGGGTCATGGCTTTTATAAACCAGAGAATAACGTAGAGCGCTGGGAAAAAATGCTGGCTTTCTTTGATAAATATATTGGTGATAGCCGCGCCGCTAATTAAACCAACCTTTAGCTACACCAAGGGAGCCAGCAGGCTCCCTTTTTTTCGTGATAAGATTTAGATAATATTTTCAGCTATTTAAAATCAATGGTTTAGTGATTTTATGTTCGCGATAAATTGCTAAGTGTTCGATAAGCGACACTATCGTTTCCTGCCATTATAGTTTGTTGGTCAGTGGCTCATGCCACCTAACAGAGTCGACGAAATTCAAACTATAAGATGCAGGGAAACTCCATGAACAAGCATGTCCTATCACGGTTTTATCAAGCAAGCGCACTGCTACCGCTTTTGGTTAGCTCGGCGTTATTTGCTGCGCCAGCAGAGGTTGGTGTCGTCACCACAAACCCAACTAAGGTGCAGCTTGTACCTTGTTATGCCAAAGATCTGCCGGACCGTCTGTTGTGTGGCACGGTGCAGCAACCGTTAAATATCAAAGCAGTAAAAGATGCTGAGAATCAGACGATTTCGATTCATTTTGCGATTATTCCGGCAATTAAGCCGCTATACCCGACAGAGGCTGTGCTGGCTTTTGCCGGCGGACCTGGACAGTCAGCATTCGATGCCGCTGCCGTCTTTGCGCAGGCCTTGCGGTATGCCCGTGAAAACCGGGATATTTTGCTGGTCGATCAGCGTGGCACCGGCAAATCAGGTCTACTGCAATGTGACGGTATGGATCTGGTTAGCCAATTTGCATTTGATGAAAGCACCGCAGATATCGTTGCGCTGGCGAAAACCGACACCCTGGCCTGTAAAGAAAAACTGCAGGTCGACCTTAACCATTACACCACGGTAGCCGCTGCCAGCGATTTTGAGGCGGTAAGGCAGGCTCTGGGTTACCAAAAGTTACATCTGTACGGGGGTTCCTATGGCACCCGGATGGCGCAGGAATATATGCGGCAATACCCTGCTGCAGTCGTTACAGCGACTCTGGATGGCGTGGTACCTTTTAATCAAAGCCTGGGCGCTTTAGGGGCCGCTTCCGATGCCTCTGTTGCCGCCTTGTATGCCTATTGCGAAGCATCAGAGACATGCCACCAGCAATTTCCGCGTGCTCGACAGCAATTGCAGCAACTGATCCAACAGCTGGATGCGGCACCGGTAAGCACCCGGGTCCGTCATCCGCGCACCTTTGCCTTAATCGATCTCACCCTGACCCGCGCCAAACTGCAACAGGCAATACGATTTGCCTTATACAGCAACAACAGCCGGGCTTTGTTGCCCTACACCATTGAACAAGCATTAGCGGGTGACTACAGCCCCCTGGTCGGTCTGATGTTGTCGCAGGACATCGTGCAACAGCTTTCTGTTGGCGTGAATTTCGCGGTGGTGTGTGCAGAAGATGTGCCGTTCTGGACGGCAGAAAGTCGTGCTGAATTTGCCAAAAGCTACTTAGGCCGTACCTGGATGCAGAGCGCTGAAGCCAGCTGCGCTGTGTGGCAAACGCCGGCAGTCGATGTTGCTTATACGCAGCCACTGCAAACCGCGACACCGGTACTGTTACTCTCGGGCGGCCTGGATCCTGTCACGCCTCCGGCTTGGGCAGAATTAGCCATGAGTCAGATGCCGAATGCCCGCCATCTGGTCGCGCCTCATGCCACCCATATCGTCGCGTCGCAAAGCTGTGCCCCCAAGCTGATTAGCCAGTTTATCAATCAGCAGTCGGCAGCAAATCTCGATGCCAGTTGCCTGAATCAGGAACTGCGCAAACCTTTCTTTACTAACGCCAATGGTGTGGCGTCGTTAACTGCAGAGCAGGAGTAACAGATGATTAGGGTAAATGATTTATATAAGACTATTGGCCAGGTTAAAGCACTGAATGGCCTGAGCTTTCATGCCGATAATGGCACCATTACCGGCTTGCTGGGTCCAAATGGCGCCGGCAAAACCACCTGCTTACGCACCTTATTAGGTTTACTGAAAGCCGATAGCGGTAGCGCCAGTATTGATGGCTTTGATATTGCGCGGCAGACACAACAAGCGCGCCAGCAAATTGGGCTTTTTCCCGATCCCTTCGGGCTGTATGAGCGGCTGACCCCACGCGAATACGTGCAGTTTTTTGCAGAGTTAAACGGTATGTCCAGCCAGGCGGCAAAACTGGCGACGGCACAAGTGCTTAGTTTGTTACGGATGGATGAGATAGCCGATCGCCGCTGTCAGGGCTTTTCGCAGGGGCAACGCATGAAAACGGCGCTGGCGCAGGCCATAGTGCATAAACCCACCAATATCGTACTGGATGAACCCACCCGAGGCCTGGATGTCATGAGCACCCGGGTGCTGCGTGAATTATTGCTGACCTTAAAACAGCAAGGCCATTGCGTGTTGTTCTCCAGCCATGTGATGCAGGAAGTGGCAGCTTTATGTGATCAGGTGGTCGTAATGGCCAAAGGCCGGGTGGTGGCTCAGGGCTCACCAGCAGAATTATGCGCGCGCACCGGCAAGAACAGCCTGGAAGACGCTTTTATTAAATTAATTGGCACAGATGAAGGGATTGCAGCATGATCAGGTTATTTAACACTCTATTTCGTAAAGAACTATTAGATGCCAGCCGTGATAAGCGCTCTGTGATGGCCGGTTTATACTATGCCCTGGGTACGCCAATTTTAATGTGTTTACTGTTTTCAGTACTGCTGAAGCAGCTAAGTTCAACCGATGAGCTGCAGATCACTATTGAAAACGCCGAAGCCGCACCGGCGTTGGTGCACTATCTGGCAAGCAAAGAGATTAATCATGGTGAGGGCGATAAAGTTAAAGCTATCCGGTTACAGCTAAGTACTGATTTTCAGCAAAGTATGCAGCAAGGGCGCCCGGCTGTGGTGATTATTGATGCGGATCGCTCTAACGACCGGCTGCAATCGGCGATTCGCCGGTTAGAGCGTGCTCTTAGCCAATATAGCAGTGAAGTTGCGCACTTAAGATTGCTGGCGCGGGGTATCGATCCAAATTTACTGCAGGCGATCGATGTGCAAATGCACGATCAGGCAACGCCGGACTCTCGCGGTGGTATGTTCCTTGGTGTGGCAACCTTATCGATCATTCTGACTTTGTTTTATGCTGCCATGAACCTGGCGATTGACACCAGTGCCGGTGAACGTGAGCGGAATTCATTAACCCTATTGTTAAGCCAACCGTTAAGTAGCTTACAACTGGTACTGGCAAAGGTGGTTGCGATTAGCTGCTTCTCGATGGCCGGTTTATTATTAATCCTGGTGGTATCTAAGTTTGCCTACGGTATGGTGCCATGGCAGCAACTGGGTTTTAGCATCAGTCTGAATCTTGATTTTATGTTGTTTGCCATCCTTGTTGGCTTACCTTTGGCGCTAATGTCGGCGAGTTTGCAAGTGATGGTGTCATTTATGGCGAAGTCGTTTAAGGAAGCGCAAACCTATGTCACGCTGGTACTGTTTGTACCGCTGGTGCTGAGTATGGTCACTACCTACAATATCGCTGATGATTATTTGCAGTGGTTGCCGATAGCGGCACAACAACAGGCGATGATTGCGTTTTTAAAAGGTGCCGCTATACCAGTGCCGCAGTTAATGGTTTCCAGTGTGATCACCTTACTGATTTTTGGTGTGTGCAGCTATGCCAGTAGCCGGCTACTAAAAAGTGAGAAGGTGGTATTTAGCCTGTAAGATTAAACACCGCGCCCGGCTATTCCGGGCGTGGTGTCTGCTAACCAAGGTTAAGGCGTTTTCGGTTTTTCCGGTGTTGCAGCACTACTCTCGTTTACTGCTGTTGTTTGCCATTCAATATACTCCAGCGCCATTTCCGGCGGCTGAAAGATAGTGACAAAGACTTCATCTGCGTTGTGCGGGTTTGGATAAAGGCTCATAAACTGATAGGGGAATTGTGTTTCAAACGCCGATGAGTTACCGCTTGTATCCAAAACTTGTCGCCGTAAATGCCCCATAAAGCTAAAACTAAGTAACTGAGCACCCCATAATTGATTTTGCTGATACAGGGTGCCGGGGTTAAGCTCTGGTCGCGCCAAATCAGCGCGGCGACCGTCAACATAGCGATAAATCTGACCATCCCTTACGTAGTGTAACTGACCCTGGTGGTCATACTGGGGTTGGGCACCGGCAATAAAAGTCAGCTGTTGTAAGCTATCGCTGAGTAAATCTAACTGCCATAGATTCTGGTTATCTTGCAGGATACGGGTGACGATTAAGCCACTGTTGTCGCTTAACCAAAGTGTTTGCGCAATATCGTTATTCTGCGTTTTCTGTAACAGCTGTTTTAATTGCAAATCATAAAGATACAGATTGCCTTGGCGGGTTAAGGCAATATAACGTCCATTCGGCGACCAGCTCAGACTGCCAATCATCGCTTCACTGTCACTAAATTCAGTGACGACATAGTGCTGCTCACCATCAGATAACCAAAGCTGCCAGTTGCCGTTCCAGTTTGCGGTAAAGGCCAGTTGTTTCGGATCGGTTGGATGAAAAATGAGTTCATGGGTACTGCCGGCCGCTTCCGAAAAGGGGCTCACTTTAGCTTTTTCAGGGTTAAAGGGGTCGCTAATCCGCAGAATGTGCATACCGCCCTGGATGGCAGAACCGAAGGATAGTGGCGAAATATAGGCCTGATTGTCACTGAGCAGTGACAGCTCACCCACTTGTAAGTCCGGTGGCAGGATTAACGTTGTGGTTGCTTTAGATGCAATATCCAGTTTGAGTAACGCATTAGTTGCCGGCATCAGTAAGTAGTCGCCGGTTGCTGACCAGTCCAGCCCCATAATCACTATCGGCACTGGTAACGCCGCTAGCCTTTGCTGTTCTCGTTTTTCAATGGAATACAAATAAATTTCGGGGTGGTTCGATTCTGGCATCATGATATAAGCCAGGTGTTTACCGTCTGGTGACAGCGCCAGCATTGCTACACCAAACCCTGAAGTGGGCGCATCCGCCAATAACTGGATATGCCCGGTTGCTATGTTTTCAGCGACTAAAGCTGATGGTGTTAATAAACCATTGGTCGACTGTGCGCGAAATAGCGTTTGGCCGTCGTGACTGAGTTGAGCCGGGCTAATGTTTAAGTGCTGACAATGACTGACAATTTCGGCCGATGCCGCCGGGAAAGTCGCGAAATTATAGCGTTCAAAGGTGCAGGCAGAGCCATCTTTACTAATCTTTTGCACTAGTAAGACCTGACTCTGTGGCTGCCAGGTGTGGGCAAAAATCAGCTGCGCGTCATCTTCAATAATCATTTCTTGTGGTGCACTACCCAATACACTGCTTTGTTTCCGCACGATAGTGCGCACGTGATTATTCGGTAGGGTATGGCTGTAGGCCAGATATAACTTGTCTGGTGAAAGCAAAGGACGCGATTCAATGCCTTTAAACCAGGTGACTTTTTGCCGGTTTAGCATCTCCAGTTGTTGTCTGTTTGACACCGGTTGAATTGTAGCTTCATTCGCAATATTGGGTTCGCTGTCAGACGGCTGTTCTGGCGCAGACAGGAAAAAATAGCCGCCGGCCGCACTGATGATTAACAGCAATACAACAGCATAAAACGCGCTAGTCTTAACCGGGCGTTGGCTGGCAACTTTAGTGGAGCTGGCGTCCTGTTGCTGCGAATCGATCTTTGGCGCCAGGACGGCAGGCATCGTTTCGGATTTAAGCTGTTGCTTGCTGTACTGCGGATCCAGTTGCAGGCTATAGCCTTTGCGATGGTGCGTTTTAATCGGTGAAACCGGTAACTCCGGATGCTGCAATACTTTACGCAGTTCTGAGATAGCGCGATTAATTGCATTGTCATCAACATAGCTTTGCTGCCAAATGGCCTCAACCAGTTCCTGGCGGTTGATAATACGTCTGGGGTGGATTGCAAAAAAATGGAGCAACTTAAATAACAGGGGTTCAAGTTCAATCCGCTGCTGTTGATCGCTCAGACAATAATCGGCAACGCTCAGTTGCCAGGGTCCCAAATGTATAATTTCCATACCAACACATTTTTTGTTAATAGCGGGTAGCAACTTTAATTCAATTGTGATGGCGTGGCTAGTCCAGGCGCAATTTAAACCTTATCTGTACCGGATAAGATCTTCGTAATGTTTTATTTATTCTATATAAAACAGGTGATTAGTCTTATTTTTCTTAGCAATCTATTGCTTAGCTTCTGATAAGCGACAAGTTGTCCGGTACTGACTAGAGTGTATCCAACAGCGTAAGGCGCCGGCAGTAAGGCCAACGTTAATTACCCGAAAATAATCGAAATGCCAACACAGGAAATGAATATGAAAACTTCGAATACCGCGATCTGCAATCTGTTTTTAGTGCTGACTTTGTTCACGAGCAATGCTGCCATGGCTGATGAACCGGTAACTACAACAGCCGCAGCTAAAACAACGACAACGAGTGTTGAAACCCCGGAGGAAACCCGCAAAGCAACGGATACGACATACCTGACAGACCTGCGGTTACAGTTAACTGAAGATTTTACACAGCAGTTAAGTACTGCTGTTCGTAGCCAGGTACAGTCAACGCTGATTGAGTTGGCGGCGGCAGTAAAACAGGTTGTCAGCAATTAGCTGGTTAATCACCCTCACCCTATTACGTAAAGGAATTTAAAATGAAACAGCAATCATTGTTCAAAACAGGCCGTTTAGCGCTGTTATTAGGTGCAGTGTTAATTTCCACTACAACCTGGGCAGAAACTTCGCTCTGGAAAGTCAGCAAAGGAGATGATTATCTCTATGTTGGCGGCACCGTCCACTTTTTACCGGAATCGGCGTTTCCGTTACCGCCTGCATTCGAAACTGCATATCAGGCTACGGATACTTTGGTACTGGAAACCAAGTTACCTGAGCCGAATGATACGGCCTTGCAGGCTGCCATGATGCAGGCTATGGCATATCAGGATGAACGTCGGCTGTCGACAGTGCTGTCGAGTGATGTTTATCAACAGGTTGCGAGTTATTTTGCCCCTTATGGCGTGCAATTGCAGCAGCTTGATGCCTACAAGCCGGGTTTTATCGTGTTACAAATGTTAGGTTTAGAGTTGATGAAGTCACAGATGGCGGGTGAAGGGGTTGATGCCTACTTCGATAAAAAAGCCCGCGCTGAGGGTAAAACCCTGGCTTATCTCGAGTCTGTTGAAAGCCAAATTCAATTATTGGCCAATATGGGTGAAGGCTACGAAGACGCGTTTATGACCATGAATTTGCAGCAATTCAGCGATTTTAAAACCTATTTCTCTGCGGCTATCAGCGCCTGGAGAGTCGGTGATATGCAAGAATTGAATGACTTGATGGTGCAGCCAGCACGCGAACTGGATCCGATTTTATATCAAGCACTGTTTGTGGCGCGGAACCAAAATTGGCTGCCGCAAATTCAGAATATGTTTGGCAATGACCAGAAAGAGTTAGTGTTGGTCGGAAGCGGTCATTTGGCGGGTGAGCACAGTGTACTGGAGTTGCTGCAGCAAGCCGGATATCAGGTTGAGCAAGTCAAATAAGGCGGCTTATTCAGTAAAACTTCACCCTGCCCCTGTATTCTGGATGCTGATCATTTAGAATAGAACGCTAAGCTAAGATTCAGAATTACAGGGACTCTTTTATGGCACTAAACGTCGTTATTCTCGCCGCCGGTAAAGGCACACGGATGAAATCGGATTTACCTAAGGTATTGCACAAGGTGGCCGAGCGGCCAATGGTGCAGCATGTGATTGATACTGCCCGCGCGCTGGGCGCCGCTAAACCGCAGCTGGTGTATGGTTATGGCGCCGAGGCGTTAAAAGCGGCCATGGGCGGGCAACCACTGCATTGGGTATTACAGGCCGAACAGCTGGGTACCGGCCATGCAGTGGCGCAAGCCATCCCGAATATCGCTGACGAAGATACCGTATTAGTGCTGTATGGCGATGTGCCGTTAACCCGGCTGGAAACCCTACAGCAACTGCTGGCAGCAAAACCGGCTAATGGTCTAGCCATTCTTACCGTTAATCTGCCGAACCCAACCGGCTATGGCCGTATTGTGCGGGAAAACGGCAAAGTCGTCGGTATTGTCGAGCAAAAAGATGCTTCGCCAGAACAGCTGGAAATTCAGGAAGTAAACAGCGGCATTATGGCGCTGCCGGGTAAACAGCTAAAAGGCTGGCTGGGTCGTTTATCGAACAGTAATGCCCAGGGTGAATACTATCTGACCGATGTGATTGCGATGGCGCATAGCGAAGGCGTGGAGATTGCCACTGCCCAGCCGCAAAACCCGATGGAAGTCGAGGGCGCCAATAACCGGGTGCAGTTAGCCGCGTTAGAGCGTGCCTATCAGCAACGCAAAGCGGAAGAGTTAATGCTGGCTGGCGCTAACCTGCGCGATCCGGCACGCATTGATGTGCGCGGTACCGTTGCAGTGGGTAACGATGTGATGATCGATATCAACGTTATTTTTGAAGGCCAAGTCGTGCTGGGTAAAGGCGTGACCATTGGTGCCAACTGTATTCTAAAAGACTGTAGCATTGGTGATAACACCGAAATTAAACCGAACTCGATGATTGAACAAGCAACTGTGGGTAGCGATTGCTCAGTTGGCCCATACGCCCGGCTGCGGCCAGACAGTGTGATGCTGGATGATAGCCATGTTGGCAACTTTGTCGAGATGAAGAAAACCACGTTGGGCAAAGGTTCTAAAGCCAACCACTTAACTTATCTTGGTGATGCGGTGATTGGTGACAAAGTGAATGTCGGTGCTGGTACCATTACCTGTAACTATGACGGTGCCAATAAATTTGTTACTACTATTAAAGATGGTGCCTTTATTGGCTCCAACAGCTCACTGGTCGCACCGGTTACGGTTGGCGTAAATGCCACTGTTGGCGCCGGTTCAGTGCTAACCCGTGATGCCGGCGATGGCGAGCTGGTGGTAGCCCGCGCTAAGCAGAGGCATATCGAAGGCTGGCAACGGCCGGTGAAAATCAAGAAATAATGATTGTTATTAACCCCACCAAGCTGTCTGTCTCTTATACACAAA